>PAJC01000023.1 GCA_002705165.1 Planctomycetaceae bacterium
GGCGAAAAGTATGAGTTCTTTACTGACTTGCTTTGGGCGGCTCCTATAGGTCTTCAGTTTGGTGAAGGGATTAAAGCCCCCACCCGAGACTGGGAATACTTACTCATTCCGGGTGAAAATCTAGTGCCGGTAGATGGTCAGTACCGAATGCAGGTGACGGAGGAGTTGTGGGAAGCCGCTTATTTCGATCACATTGAATTAATTGCGATTGATCATCCGATCGATACGGAAGTGTTTTCCAATGAAAAAGTCGGTCCGCCATCGGTATCCAAATTTCAGGTGCACAGCTTTAAGCGGGAAAGTCTTCGGGCCGTCGAAAAGGTAGTTGCTAGTAATGGAAACGATATTACGGAGGTCGTTTCTGCCAGAGACGGGATTTTTACCCGGTTGTTCGACCAACGTTTCAAACAGGGACTGGTTGATGAATATTACTTGGAACTGGATTTAGGTGATTTGTCGAATGCGGAGAGCGTACAGCTTGTAATGACAGGTTGGATGTTTCCGACGGACACTTCGATTAATATCGCTTTATCTCAAAACGAAGAACTGAATGCCCCGCGCCCTCCGTTTATCTCGATGCCTCGTCATCATGGTGGCGAGACGATATGGAAAGAAGTCGTTTCGAATATGGGCTTCCCGGGCGGTAAGACAAAAACGATTGTCGTAGAGGTTCCGATGGAAGCATTCGAAAATGCTGACTTCCGATTGCGGATTTCCAGTTCCATGGAATTGTATTGGGACGAAATTCTGCTGGCGGTAGATGCACAAGCCGGGGAACCGATCTTGCAAACGACGACGTTGCTTAGTGCTGATTTGCATTACCGTGGATTCTCAGCTCGCTTGCCGCGTTTGAACAATGGACCGGAACGGTACGTGTATGACGAAGTGACTAAGAAAATGATCTGGCCGCCGATGGCAGGTAACTTCACCAAGTTTGGCGATACAACGGAGTTGATTCTGGCTGAGGATAACCAGCTGGTTGTTTTGGCTTCGGGGGATGAAATGACTCTCGTCTTTGATGAGTTGCCTCCTGTTCGGGCAGGTTGGAAACGGGATTTTCTGATTCATTCCGTGGGTTGGGATAAAGACGCGGATCTTAATACCATTTCCGGCCATCGTGTGGAGCCGTTGCCGTTTAGTGGGATGCTGCAGTACCCACCACTCGATATGGGCGAGGTTAATACGTCAGAATACAAAGCCTATTTAGAGCATTATCAAACTCGGGAATTAGACACAGGGAAATTTTGGTTCCTAAATGAAAACTAGAGTTCCTTACGAGACGGGTCCCCTGTCCACTCTGCGATAGCAATATCCTTGCAATTTCTTGAAAACGAAGTGGCTGTTAGCAAACCATCTCCTGCTCTTAACCGTACGATATTAATAGCTTTTGCGGTAATATTTCGCGTTTTAAGGGATAAACCGTATGGCTTTGGAGCAAACGCAGACTAATTGCAAAGTCCTAAGCTGATTATGCCCGAAAATATTTTAAGGGCTCCGCCCGAAAACAGCTCCTTCCACCTCGAAGTACATTTCAACGATAAGAAAATCATAATTTTGTCGCACTAAGGGTCATCAACACGTGCCAGCTGAAAAAATACGACGAAGGAAACCTCGTAAGAGCATAGGACCAAAACTTCGGTATATGCTGTATGTCGTATTTGGTTTGGTTGCCTTGCTGTCAGCAAATAGTGTTTATCTGGGTGGAATAACATTCCTCGAATGGTGTAGTCAGCGTTGGGGGTCTGCGAATATCTATAAAGACCCAATGTATATGTGGATGTTTCTTTTGCATCTCATCCTCGGAGTCTTATTGATAACCCCCTTCGTGATTTTTGGTATTGTTCATATATACAATACCTACGATCGAAAAAACCGAAGGGCGGTGCGTATCGGATACGCATTGTTCTGGGCGAGNGTTGTGGTATTGGTCAGTGGTNTCCTGCTTGTTCGAATAGAGGGNTTTCTGGACCTGCGTCATGAATTGTCTCGTGCAGTNATTTATTGGATTCACGTGGCATGNCCTATCGCTGCCGTTTGGCTTTATTGGCTCCATCGTCTGTCAGGACCGAAGATNAGATGGAAAGCGGGCGTCAACTATGGAGCCGTTGTTTTACTTAGCGTTCTCTTTATTGTCATTGTGAAAATGACCGCCGAGAAACCCCAGTTTTCGATTGAGGGAGATAAATATTTTGAACCATCATTGGCTCGTACTGGTGATGGGGCACTGATCAGTTCAGAAACATTAATGAACAANAAGTATTGTTTAGAGTGTCATGAAGATGCCTATGATGGCTGGTTTCATAGCGCCCATCACTTCAGTTCATTTAATAATCCCGCCTACCTGGCTTCGATTAAAGAGACACGTAAAGTTGCTTTAGAGCGAGACGGAAACGTTAAATCTTCTCGCTGGTGCGCGGGGTGCCACGACCCCGTTCCGTTCTTTAGTGGCCAATTTGATGACCCTGATTACGATATCGAAAATCACGAAACCGCTCATGCCGGGATTACATGTACGGTTTGTCATGCGATCACAGACGTTCCGTCAACCAAAGGCAACGCTCATTATGTGATCANCGAGCCGGANCATTACCCATTTGCCTTTAGTGAAAATGACTCGTTGAAATGGATTAACCAGCAACTCATCAAAGCAAAGCCTGCATTTCATAAGAAGACGTTCCTCAAACCGGAAGTTCACAAGGGAGCTAAGTTTTGCTCATCATGCCATAAAGTCCATTTGCCACACGCCGTAACTCAGTACCGCGATTTCCTCCGTGGTCAAAATCACTATGATGCATTTTTGCTTAGCGGAGTCTCAGGGAACGGCATTACGAGTTTCTACTATCCTAAAGAAGCGGAAAAAGATTGTAATGGTTGTCACATGCCTCTGGTCGAGAGTAACGATTTCGGCGCCAAGGATTTTNCAGGGCTTGGTAAATTGGAAATTCATGACCATACATTTAAGGGAGCTAACACGGGAATTGCCTGGCTCCGCAACTCCCAGGAAACAGTTGACTACCACCAGAAGTTTCTCGAAGGTTCGTGTCGAGTCGATATTTTTGGAATCCGNGAGGGGAATGATATCTCTGCGAAATTGATCGCGCCTTTGAACCCTGAAGTTCCCGTTTTGAAAGCCGGNAATCGCTATTTACTTGATATTGTTGTACGCACACTGACTCTGGGGCATCTGTTTACNCAGGGAACGGTCGACTCGAACGAAATCTGGCTCGAAGTGATTGTGCGTTCCGGGGATCAGNTTNTTGGGCGAAGCGGGGGATTTGATAATGTNAAAAAGGTGGATCCCTGGTCCCATTATCTAAACGTTTTTATGCTCGACAAAGACGGCAACAGAATTAATCGACGNAACGCACAGGATATTTTTGTGCCACTATATAATCATCAAATTCCACCGGGAGCGGCACAAACTGTGCATTATGAATTTACCGTTCCGGAGGGATTGTCGGCCCCGATCACCATTGAGACCAGATTGAATTACAGGAAATTCGATCAGGAGTACATGAATATTGTTGCCCAGGAGGGACTAGTGAAAGGTGAGCCAATTCGCGGACGGCGAGCAAGTGATGGTACTTATATTAATGACCTGCCAGTGACACGTATTGCTGATGATGTNCTCACATTCGCGATTGAAGGAATGGGCACAAGNGGTTCTGGANCGNTAGCAGCGAAAGATATTCCCGAATGGCAACGCTGGAACGATTATGGAATTGGCTTGTTGTTAAAAGGGAANGCTGAATTACGGCAGGCTTCAATGGCATTCAATAAGGTTTCTGATTTTGACTTATACCATGGAGCCTTAAATCTTTCCCGGGTGCTTTATAGAGAAGGGCGTTTAGATGAAGCGTTGAAGTCGATCAACGCGGCAGCATCNTATTCNGGAGATAANGCGGCGCCACCNTGGACGGTCAACTGGATGAGTGGGCAAATCGCTCGCGAAATGGGGAACCTGGATGATGCAGAGAGATATTTTCGCGCTGCTCTGGATGATAAGACTCCGGAAATGGTCGAACGNAAATTCGATTTTTCAAAAGATTATCGTGTTAGAAACCTCCTCGGGCAGACGGTTTTCGACCTCGCNAAACGGCAAAGTGGTGAAGCTCGAAAATCAAAACGGGAGGAATTATTCAGACTCGCGATCACGGAATTTGAAAAGGTTTTAGCATTGGATGTTGAAAACGTCACAGCGCATTACAATTTAGGNCTAATTTACAGTCAGTTGGGTGACGAAGAAGCAGCTGNAAAACATCGGAANCTGCATAGTACCTATAAAGCAGATGATAATGCCAGAGACAGAGCNGTGGCATTGGCCCGTCAGAAATATCCTGCNGCTAACCATGCTGCCGAAGATTTGGTGATCTACGATCTGACGAAAGAGACTGAATTTGAAATGACAACTGAGACTGTTGAGGCTCAATAGTTATTTGGACGATTGGGACGTTGAAAGAGGCAAATCGTGGATAAGCTTAATCCAGAAACCGAAGTATCCGGCAAGTCAATTGGAAGTCAGGGCGTTACGGACGATGAACGAATCATTGATGAGGAAAATGATGAGATCATTGGCGTAATGCTTCGACGTTCGCTGGTGTTTATCTTTGTGCTGGCTGTTGTTGGGGTGTTGGCTTATGTATATGTGATCCGTGAAACGGATCAGGAAATTGCGATTACCCAAACGGAACGTAAAGAAGTGCAGGCTCGCAATTTGGGAGAGGGGGGAGATGTTGCTCCCATTCCCAAGATGACCTTTACCGATATCACGCAACTTGCGGGATTGGAATTTGAGCATGAGAATGGCGCTCGCGGAGAGAAGTTGCTCCCTGAAACAATGGGGGGAGGTTGTGCCTTTCTGGACTACGATAATGATGGCGATCAGGACATTCTGCTAATCAATTCTAAATCGTGGGAGGACTTNNAACCTGAGATGCTTGGGCCGACNAGTAAACTTTATCAAAATGATGGCCAGGGAAAGTATANCGACGTTTCAGAACAGACCGGATTGAACATCGAATTGTATGGCATGGGCTGTGCTGTAGCGGACTATGATAACGATGGGAACGTGGATATCTTTATCTCCGCGCTGGGAGGTAATCGACTACTGCGTAACAATAANGGAGTGTTTGTTGATCAGACAGAAATCGCCGGATTGTCTGACGGACCNANCAATTGGTCCACAAGTTGTACCTGGTTTGATATGGAGAATGATGGAGATCTCGATCTCTTCGTGTGTAGTTACATTACCTGGTCGAAGGAAATTGATATTAGTCAGGGTTTTAGCCTTGTCGGTGTTGGTAGAGCCTATGGCCCACCGACTTCTTTTGGTGGGTCATTCAGTCAGCTTTATGAAAACAACGGAGACGGTACGTTTGGAGATATAAGCCAACAAGCGGGTATCCAGATTACGAACAAAGATCAGGAAGGCGTCGCTGTTGGAAAGTCACTGGGCGTCATACCTGTTGACGTCAATCTCGACGGTTACTTAGATCTCGTCGTATCGAATGACACTGTACGCAATTTTATGTTTATCAATCAGGGTGATCAGACCTTTGAAGAATCCGGGGTTCTGGCAGGGATCGCGTTTGATCCGAATGGTAATGCCCGGGGGGCAATGGGGATTGATGCGGCTAACTTTAGGAATGATGAATGTCTGGGAATTGGGATCGGTAACTTTGCCAATGAAATGAGTGCNCTCTATGTNTGCGAAGGTGCAACATTGTCTTTTGTAGATGAAGCCATTGCGACGGGATTCGGCCCTCAAACACGTTCCGACCTTACGTTTGGCATGTTCTTTTTTGATTTCGACCTGGATGGGAGGTTGGATATTTTCGGAGCGAACGGCCATCTTGAAGAAGAGATTAACAAAGTACAGGANAGNCAGTTNTATGAACAGGCACCACAATTGTTCTGGAATGCGGGCTATGATTATGANACGGAATTTATCCGTATGGACGAAAGTAACCTNGGGGANGAATTCTTNNTTCCTCTGGTAGGTCGGGGAGCCACCTATGCGGATATTGATGCAGACGGAGATTTAGATGTTCTCATTACGACAAGTGGGCGAAAACCACGTCTCTTGAGAAACGATCAGGGATTAGGTAATGCTTGGTTACGAGTTGAGCTTCTTGGAACAACAGATAATAAACAAGGGATAGGTGCGACCGTTATACTCAGCCATGAGAATGGCGTCCAAAGAAGAGTGATGATGCCGTCTAAAAGTTATTTGTCGCAGACCGAGATGGTGCTTACGTTTGGTCTTGGTAAAGGTGTTGAAACAGTCCGGCTTGAGGTGTTATGGCCCAATGGTCAGAAGCAAGTCATCAACAGCCCCGAACTTAATCAGCAAATAGTCGTGGAGCAGTCAGTACCTTAACGCCTAAAGAATATTGCCTCTGGCCGCAGACAAATTTAGGATGCCAGTTTGTCCAGTTGCTCAAGTTGACTGAGCAGGAGCCGACGATGGTTCTGCATGGTAGAGGCAGCCTGCTCTAGTTCGGTTTCGAGTTGCCGTATGCGATCGAGCATTAAATTGACCAGTGGTTTGCATTTTGGGCATTCGCATGTTGGAAGTATCTCATTCATCGAACTTGTCTTTCGTTACCTACCTAGAATTTGATGGTTCAATTGTTTGCGAAAATACCCAATCGCGACGTGGGCTCATTCTTTCAAATTCGGGGAAAGAAAGCAACCTCAGCTCTTTAGCCTAGCGACCAGCCCTTCCTGTATTCACGGTGAATGAAGCGTTCGGCATCGGAGTGGTTAGTCACTTCCATTTTGTTAGTATCCCACTTAAGCGTTTTGCCACTACGAAAGGCCACGTTCCCCAGATGATTTGCCTCCGTTAAGAGTCCCGAGTACTCAAAGTTGCAGGTGGTGGGTGCCCCCGTCTTGCAGGCATGAATCCACTCAGCGTGGTGACCGATCGAATCCGGAATGGTTGCGTCGGGGCGTTTGAAATCAACAAATTTGTCTTCAGGTAACAGGACATGCTTTCCGTAATCGGAAAGTAGCATTCCCTTGGAGCCTATGAATAACACCCCGCTTCCCCATTGCGGTATATCACCATTGATCCAAGCCTGTGGCTTATAGGTACCTTGATACCAGTGAAGCTGCAATCCGGGCTGTTCTTTTGTCTTTTCGTAGGTATAAGTCGCGGTCATGGAAGCCGGAGCTAATTGCGCATGGGATGCAGGTCCGGAGGCGGAGATGAGAGAAGGTGCTTTGAGTTCAAGTGCCCAGAACGGTAGGTCGACCCAGTGACTTCCCAGGTCAGACATGGTACCGTTCCCAAAATCCCACCAGCGGTACCATTTTGGCCCCGGGAAATAGACGTTATTAAAGGCGCGTTTCGGAGCCGGGCCAAGCCACAGATCCCAGCTTAAGCCCGTAGGGATGGGGTCAGTTGTTACGGGCTTTTCCTGAGCGGACACGATATCGCCATGTCTTTTAGAATCTTCTTTGGATTGTCGTCCCCAGGCACGGCCTACCCAAACATGACATTCGCTGATTTCACCGATGGCACCTGACTGAACAAGTTCTGCTACCCGACGGTAATTGGATCCCGCATGAATCTGAGTACCCATTTGGGTGGCCACGCCAGCTTTTGCGGCTTCCTCGCGAATTCTACGACACTCGGCGATGTTGTAGGTCAGTGGCTTTTCGCAATAGACATGTTTTTTCATCTGCAGCGCTGGAAGAGTTGCAAACGCATGTGTGTGCTCGCAGGTGCTAACGACGACGGCATCAAAGTTCCTGACGGCGTCNTATAGTTTGCGGAAGTCATTGAAAGNNTGAGCCTGAGGATGACGATCTTCAGCAAATTTCAAATTGGTGCGATTCACATCGCAGACGGCGACGATGTTTTCGGACTCGACACTTCGTAGGTTCGATCCTCCTCGACCACCTGTGCCAATAACAGCAATGTCAAGCCGTTCATTCAGATTGCGACCACGGAGAAATGCGGGTGCGGTAAACAGAGTGGAGGCGGCAACTGCAGTTTTAGTGAATTGTCGGCGAGTTTGCTTTTGTCTTGTCATGATCGGAAGTTCCTGTTTGATTGTTGTTCTGAATGTGATTGTCGCCTATTCAGCAACTGTTATCAACATTTTCAATGACGGGCCTTTATAATGTAGGTATGAAAAATATCCTCCAAATGATGCCGTTGCTATTACTATCTTCCGCCTCTCTCGCTCAGGATGTTGAGCCGCTTAAATACAACAATCCAGGATTGATTGTTGATCTAGGGGTGGGGCTTTGGGCCTGGCCTGTACCTTGTGATGCGGACGGCGACGGGGATCTGGATTTGCTGGTGTCTTGTCCTGATAAGCCACATAACGGCGTGTGGTTCTTTGAGAACCGCCAGGGTAGCACGACAGATAACCGGTTGCCTGTCTTTGAGCCGGCCAAAAAACTAAGTTCGACAGTCCATTATGTGATGCCCAGCTACACTGCAAATGGAATGCGAGTATTAAGTCCGGGGAATGAATATCGGAACTTCATAACAACAGGAACCGGTGACCCTGAGAAACTTCCGTTAGCTTCGAATTGGTATCGCCATCGCGGTAAGCAAACAAAGGGGCCTAAGGTGAGGCATAACCAGTGGCGTTATGTTGATTTCAACGGAGACGGTGAAGACGATCTAGTTTGTGCTGTCGAAGACTGGAGTTTCTATGGCTGGGATGATGCCTGGGACAGTGACGGCAACTGGACTAATGGAAAACTACATGGCTTCGTATTCGTATTCCTTAATGAGGGTACCACAGCAGACCCTCACTATCCTGATACGCCGATGGAATTGTCAGCAGGTGGCAAACCTGTGGATACTTACGGTTGCCCCTCACCTAATTTTGAAGACTTTGATCATGATGGGGATCTGGATTTGTTGTGTGGTGAGTTCGTTGATGGATTCACGTATTTTCAGAATACTGGTACACGTCAGCAGCCAAAATATGCCGCCGGAGTGCCATTGAAGAATGACAACGGAACACCTTTGGAGATGGAACTTCAGATGATCGTGCCCGTTGCTATAGACTGGGATCAGGATGGCGATATTGACCTAGTAGTTGGAGACGAAGACGGCCGGGTTGCTCTGGTGGAGAACACGGGTAGGTTGGAAGACCAATTGCCGGTCTTTAAGTCGCCGGTCTATTTCCAGCAAAAGGCAGATACGTTAAAAAGTGGCGCTTTGGCGACGCCCGTTGGCTTTGATTGGGACGGTGACGGGGACGACGACATTGTTTCAGGGAATACCGCTGGTTACATCGAGTTGTTTGAAAACCTCAGTCGCGCTGGTGTGGAGTCTCCAAAATGGGCGGCTCCGGTAAGAATTCAAGCCGGTGGGCAAGTTTACCGGACGATGGCTGGCCCCAATGGAAGTATTCAAGGGCCTGCGGAAGCTAAGTGGGGATACTCGACGTTGAGTATTGCGGACTGGGATCACGACGGTCTGCCGGATATTCTCGTTAACGGTATCTGGGGACGCATTGAATTGTTGAGAAACATTGGGAATCGGCAATCGCCACAATTTGAAGCGGCACAGTCGATTCAGGTTCAGTGGAAAGAAACTGCGATGAAGCCGAGTTGGATGTGGTGGAAGCCGGGCCCGAACGAACTCGTGTCGCAGTGGAGGACGACGCCTGTCGCCATTGACTGGACAGGTGATGGGCTGTTGGATTTAGTGATGCTAGATCATGAAGGGTACTTAGCATTGTTTCGCCGCGTACGAGATGGTGAGTCACTTAAACTCTTAGGGCCTGAACGGGTGTTTCACGCGGTAAATAACAGCGTGACCAACAGTGGTCATAGGGTTGTCGAAAAAGGTCCTGGTCTGTTGCGACTCAACAATGGAGAGGCCGGCCGTAGTGGACGACGGAAGATTTGGTTTGCGGACTGGAATGGGGACGGGAAACTGGATCTCCTGGTGAATTCGACAAACGCAAACCTGTTTCTGCAAAGATCGTCTGCGAACGGCCGCTGGACTTTTGAAGATGTAGGGCCGTTGGTGGAACGTAATATTCGGGGGCATACGACCAGTCCGACGGTTGTCGACTTCAACGGAGACGGTAAGCCAGACTATTTAGGCGGCGCGGAAGATGGCCGCATGTATTACGTGCGGCAGTAATCGTTCAGGCCGCGTCCGGGTTTTAATGGAAACCGGGGGCTATCCCCGCGGTGTTTTCCTGAAGAGAACCCCACAGGAATAGCCCTGATTTGGTTTCTAATTCCTTTTACTAATCAGCTCAAGTAGATCGTCTTCAGTATCGACTTGCTGCAGTTCGAAGGATTCGAAGACACTCTCGACCTGCTGGCTCCAGGCTTCTCGCTGATGATCGGAATTTCCCCGGAGTTGTGAATGTGGAAACCTCGACGGTTATTTAAGATACTGAATGCCCTAACGCGTTCATGATTCTTTGTTTTCATGTGGTGAACCGCGACGTTTGGCGCGGATGTATTCCTGAATATTAGGCAGCCTGTCCTGGACTTGACCGTCCTTTGTTTTAGACGCCTTCCGGTTACCATTCCGTGGCCCCGAAGTGTTATGGCGATGATAGGCGAGGTATTGTTCGGT
>PAJC01000024.1 GCA_002705165.1 Planctomycetaceae bacterium
TCATTCCGGTTTTGACTTTCAGGCTAGCCAGCATCAGCGAACATCGTTCTTCGTTTTCCCGGTTCTCGCGGATCAACCAGGGTGCCCCGGTGTAATGCATTGTCTGAGCAATCTCTCGCCCCAAATAAACGGTTCGCCCCTCAGGGATCTTGTCAGACTTCTTTGAGATTTCTTGTTGTGCTTCGAGAGGACTGATTAAAAAGACAGCACTTAGAAACGCTAAGGTTAGGGCAGCAGTGATAGTTTGTCGTTTAGGCATGCGTTCTTCTTTCCGTGTCGGGGTTCGCCAGAAGAGGAGATCTACTGGTATCGCTTACTTTAATATTCTACCGAACAATGATAGCGGAATTCCAGCAGAACATCGCAATTCATAGCACGCTGAAATCCAAGGTTGTAATCCTTGAGAATACTGAAGCCAGAAGAGAGGCTAGAAGGGTGCGGGGAGTTTGCGACTGAAGGGCGGGGCCAGGTGTGCCGGAGGTATACGGCCATGTTCGAATTCCCATTGATATCGCTCTTCATCGTCAGCGTAATAGGTGAGCCAGATCTCGGTGTCAGAATCTAAGTCGACGAGTTTCCAGATCAAATTGTTTTCAGGCAGGTCTAGTTTCTTTTCGGTCGCAGGAAGGATGTCACGGAATAACACGCAATAGAGTTGCCGGTCAGAAAGGTGATCAGCGCATTGAAGGTAAATATGCTGTTCGGCCAGCCGTTCCACAGCATCCCACATCAATTTCGATAGATTTCGATCGGAGAGTGTGTCGGGATGAGGAAGTTGTAATTCCGGCTCAAACCACTGACTAATCGGGATGACAGGTGAACGTTCCCAACACAGCATTGCCTGGAGGAAGTTGTTCTCTTCTTCCGTTGACATTTGTGAAGCATCCACGAGTTCCACGGATTCATCCATGAAGGGTTCGAGCTCATCTCGAAGCTGAGCATTGAGAAGTAACAGATCGACTTCGTTTTTGGGAAATCTTACTTCGGTCATGGATTACGTTTATCTTCTTATCAGTTCAGACGTTCGCAGAAAGTCTGTTTCGTTTTGATGTGCTATGTTCTGAATCGTAATTGAATAAAGGGCCGAAACAAGACTGTTTTCTGGCCATTTGAGTCGTAACTGAAGATATTCCCGGAAGGTATCCGTCGTGATCGTTACGAGTATAAATCTCAGACGGTTTCAGGGTGTTTAGTATGATAATCGTTACGACCTGAACGGAGTGAGCTTCAAAAAAACACGGCTTTCGCCGTGCTCGGTTGATCTGGGGCCGCTGGCTGGATTAGCGGGCTTCGGTTTCGGAGATTTTGTTGATGCGGCGTTCATGACGACCGCCTTCAAACTCAGTTTCCAACCAGATAGAAACCAACTGCTCAACACTTCGTTCACCGAACAAATCGGCTGAAAGGCAGAGTACGTTGAGGTTGTTGTGACGACGACTCATCTCAGCGGTAACGGTGTCGTGACAAGTTGCAGCTCGCACGCCTTTATACTTGTTAGCGGCAATCGCCATGCCGATGCCAGTACCACAGATCAGGATGCCCCGATCGCTCGAGCCATCTGAAACTCTTTGGCTGACCGTGTTGGCAATGTCTGGGTAATCCACACTGTCATCGTCATTCGCCCCGGCGTCACTGGTCGAATGGCCTAGTCTTTCTAGTAGCTCAAGGATCTTGGCTTTAACTTTGTACCCGCGATGATCGCTTCCAACTGAGATGTGCATTTTTTAGTTTTCTCCAAATAGGTTTTCCGGAGGTAGCAAGCCTACTATTTCTTGTAGGCGTTGATCAAGGAGGTTGTTGATTTGCTGTGCACAGGCTTCATATACTTCTACCGGAGCTCCAAACGGATCAGCAACATCACCCTCATCAGGATCAATTACAAATGTCTTATATTCAAATTCGGGCCACTCCCCAATGATAGCTCGGCGGTGCGAATTAGAAAGGGTGAATAGCAGGTCGGCGTTACGAGCAAGTTGATAATGGAGTTGCTGGCTCTGGTGATCGTTAAGATCGATGCCTTGCTCATGCATCACTTGGACTGCTTGTAATGCCGCAGGTGAGCCAGGGGCGGCTGCAATACCCGCCGATTGCACCCGGATGTTTAAACGGTCGGGGGCGCACCCGAGTGTCTTTGATAACTTGTCCCTCAGCAATACTTCGGCCATTGGGCTACGGCAAGTATTGCCAGTGCAAATAATGACGATTTCAGGCTGAGCAAGTTCAACAAGCATGTTGTTGTCGATAGCTCCTTCCCGAAGGATAGTGATTTGGTCATTGACTAGCTTAATGACGGTGGACGGGGTCCCAATTTTTGTAGGGCCTCCATCGACGACTAAAGGCAGTTTGTCCCCCAGTTGTTCAGCAACTTCCCGAGCGGTGGTTGCGTCGGCTTCGCCACTCTTATTAGCACTTGTTAGTGCAATGGGTTGTTGCAATTCTTCCAGTACTGTCAGTAGGACTTCATTACTAGGAACTCTCAGGCCAACCCAACCCTGCGGAGCAATGAACGCTAAGATGTTTTCCGGCAATGACTGAATCAAGCTCTCCGTGTCATTGGCTTCGACTACCATGGTGAGCGGTCCCGGCCAGCAACGTCGGGCTAATCGTTTGGCTAAATAACCAGAACCTGGTGCGAACTTTGTGAGTTGCCTCGCGTCGTTGATGGCCAAGGTCAGTACTTGGGATTCGGGACGGCCTTTAATTTCAAAAAGTTTTTCGATCGCAGCTGCATCATTGATAGCTACACCTAACCCGTAGACGGTCTCAGTTGGAAATGCCACGATTTGACCGTCTTTTAGCAATTCGACGGCAATCCCAATGACCTTTCTGGGGTCTTCTGCGTCGTATACATCAAGTACTTGAGGTGCCATGATTTGTCTTGTGGGTATGAGGATGGCAAATTGCGGCGACAAACTCGTGCCTTATGCACAGAATAGTGGCGGTGTTAAGGTCCAGCTTACCCTTAGGTTGCCTTCATCCCATTAGTTTAAGTGGCGGATTCGGGCGTGGTCAAGTGGCTAGTTGGCGTACGGTCTCGATTGCCCGTCAAGCTGCAAAATTAGATAGAATTTGCGTGTTTCGAAATCAAGGTTGAGCCGGAGAAGCTTTGGGTATGTTGTCTTGTCTAAATCCAGAAGCGGGTTGGCTTGCCTCTGCCTTTTAGATGTAGTACATTGCCTCTGACTGTCCGGCAGCTTGTTCTAACAAGTCCGCGAAGGTTATTTTATGGAGTCGTGACTGGTGTTTTTCTAACATCATCGTCCAGGTAGAAAACAGGACAGCAGAAAGCGGGGTCGAGTTTTCTGAGTTTTGGTGTAACTCGGAAGAATGACCGTCAACAATGGACATTACCTGGCCAAGGGTGATCTCTTTGGGAGAATAAGCTAAGCGGTAGCCACCGGATGCCCCGCGAATACTGATGACAAGCCCCGCCCCTTTGAGCTGAAGTAAAATTTGAACTAAGAAGCGATTCGGAATGCCGTGACGTTCCGAAATATCTTTGATCCGCACAGGAGGTTTTTCACTGTAGCGGCTGGCGAGTTCTAGGATCGCCATGCAGGCATATTCAGTTTTAGCCGAAATGTTCACAATTAGTCTTCCATGGAATGTAGGCCACATTCAGTTTTCACCGTGCCACTCCAGCGTCCGGCTCGTTCATCTTCACCGATCCCGATGGGACGAGTACATGGCCAGCAGCCAACACTGGGGTAGCCTTGATCATGAAGGGGATTGTAGGGAATGTCATTATCCATAATCATCTTCCAGATATCTTGCTTGCTGCAATTAGCCAGTGGGCTGACTTTGATCAGTCCGAACTTCTTATCCCAACCAACAATGGGGGCTTTAGCACGATCCGGACTTTGGTCTCGTCGAATAGCACTGGACCAACAATGCAGAGTATTGGCGACTTTCTTTAACAGTGATAGCTTACGGTCATAGCAGCATTGATTCGGGTCTGATTTGTAGACCGGCCCGCCATGAAGTTCTTCGTAGGCAACCACATCGAGTTCAGGACGCACAAGCTGCACTTCGATTCCGTATCGTTCTTTGACTTTATCTCGAAGCTCCAGAGTTTCCTGGAATTGATAGCCGGTTTCAAGATTGAAAATAGGAGTTTCCGGAGCGAAGGTAGACAGGAGATGGATCATCGTCATCCCTTCCGGTCCAAAGGCTGTAGCCATCGCGAAGTGGGGAGCGTAGTGATCGACGGCCCACTTGAGTATTTCGATAGGGGATGCCCCCTCTAGTGATATACTTGCAGCATCAATTTCGGCCAAGAGCTCCGCGGTTGGCTCGATAGGCTGAAAGGTCGATCTTTTTAATTGACTTTTGATTTCCAATACCCCAAATTATCCTTCGCAGGCTGAATAAATACGATAAACATTATCAACTAAGTAAACAATGGGCTGATTTGAGTAATTTCGGTAATTTTCCTATTGGTCTGGAGAGGACTTCGCGGATTTCTCCCANTGAAGCTGTTGTTTAAGTATTTACATCACGTGACGCAAGCCGATTAGAAGAAGCGTTTCAAAGAATTTGAGTAGTGGATGTCGCCTAAATAAATTTAATTAGAATGAAGGGGTTCGATTGGGAGGTATTCGATGCAGCAAGTTTTATTGGCAGTTGATATTGGTGGTTCGAGTGGGCGAGTTGTGGCTGGGAAATTCGATGGCCGGCAAGTCGCGTTAGAAGAAGTCTATCGTTTTGAGAATGGTGGTTCGGCCGCTAATGACCGTATGTACTGGGATATGCTCAGGCAATGGGACCACATCGTTACGGGCTTGAGCGCAGCGAATGAGAAATATGGAGCCAGCATTGTCAGTCTGGGCCTAGATACCTGGGGCGTCGACTTTGGTCTGCTTGGGAAAAACGATGAGCTCATCAGTAATCCCTTCCATTATCGGGACCCCCAATTAGATGGAATTCTCGAATGGGGATTTGAACGTGTAAGCCGGGAGGAGATCTTCTCTCAGACCGGTCTGCAGTTTATGGAGATTAATTCTCTTTTTCAGTTGCTCGCACTTCAACGGCGTGAGTCACCAATTTTGGATTTTGCAGAACATCTGTTGATGATTCCAGATCTTTTCAATTGGTTGCTCACGGGGGAAAAGGCAAACGAATTTACGAACGCAACAACGACTCAACTNCTNAATCCAAAAACTGGAGAGTGGGCATTAGGCCTCATGGAGAAATTCGGTTTGCCTGCCGGAATTCTTGGTGAAATTGCATTGCCTGGAACCAAACTTGGCAAGCTGCGTTGCTCAGTTGCGAAGGAAATCGGCAACTCGGAGATTGAAGTGGTTCTGCCTGGAACGCATGACACTGCTAGTGCGGTTATGGCCGTTCCATCAACTCAATTATTATCTAATCAGCCAAATTGGTGTTATATCAGCAGCGGTACTTGGTCGTTGATGGGAGTGGAGGTAGCNGATCCCATTATTAATGATCGGTGTTTGGAGTTAAACTTCACAAATGAAGGAGGTGTTGGCGGCAGTGTTCGGGTTCTTAAGAACATCACAGGCTTATGGATCGTACAGCAGTGCCGTCAGGCCTGGAGTGAAGCAGGACAGGAGTATAGTTGGGGTGAGTTGGTCGACCTTGCNTCTGCCAGCAAGCCTCTTCAATCGTTCATCGACCCNGATCATGGATCCTTTGGGAATCCTGANTCGATGCCACAGGCCATCCGTCAATTTTGTAGTGAAACCGGGCAACCGGTCCCTGAAACACCTGGTGAGACGATTCGTTGTGCATTGGAAAGTCTGGCATTGAAATACCAAAGCGTCTTGGGGATGCTGGAATCTCTGACAGGTGGAGCGATTGAAATAGTACATGTTGTTGGTGGTGGTACTCAAAACAAACTGTTGTGCCAAATGACCGCCGACGCATGCCAGCGTCCCGTTATCGCTGGTCCGATGGAAGCAACGGCAATTGGAAATTTACTTGTGCAATTAATTGCAAATGGGGCAGTTGCTTCCGTCGCCGAAGCACGAGAAATCGTAAGNAATAGCTTTACCTCAGATACATACACACCAGATAACTCTTATGATTGGAATGAGGCTGCAGAACGGTTTGCCGGNATCTTGGGATAAACATAGAGGTCAAAAAGGACATAGCAATGATCAACGTTGGAATTACTGGCATTGGATTTATGGGTTGGATTCACTATCTCGCCTATCAAAAGGCGTCAGGCGCTCAAATTAAAGCCATCTGTACTCGCAATGATGCCAAACGTAATGGTGACTGGACTTCGATTCAGGGCAACTTCGGACCTCCAGGCGAGCAAGTCGATGTTTCCGATTGGTCGCTGTACAGCGATGTTAACGAATTGATCGCAGATGAATCGATTGATTTGATAGATATTTGTTTACCACCTGACCTGCATGCTGACGTTGCTAAGAGTGCTCTTGAGGCTGGCAAGCACGTTCTTATTGAAAAGCCGATGGCACTTACAGCAGAGGACTGCGAAGAGATTGTAGCCGTGGCAAAGGCAAACAATCGCCAGGCCTTAGTGGCTCATGTACTACCATTTTTCCCGGAGTACGCTTACTTACGGAAGGCGGTTGCAAGTGGTGAATACGGCAAGCTTCTTGGCGGCCATTTCAACCGAGTGATCTCGGATCCACTATGGCTNGGTAAAGAGTTTTGGGACGAGGGGAAAGTGGGTGGTCCCTTAATAGATTTGCACGTTCATGATGCACATTTAATCCGCTACTTGTTTGGTATGCCGACTGCCGTGAATACGCGTGGGCGTTTCCGAGGAGAAACGGTTGAGTACTGTAGCACCGTTTTCGACTTTGAAGACTCCGATATAGTGGTTACTTCTAATAGCGGGGTGATGAATCAACCGGGGCGTCCGTTCATACATAACTTTGAAGCCCACTTCGAAAACGCAACGATGCAGTTTTCATTTGCTTTANTGAATGGAGACCCTGAGCTGGAAGTATCACCGCTCAAAGTATTTGATGTCGATGGCAACGTTCTTCGTCCCGACTTAGGCAGCGGGGATCCGGTCGATAGCTTTGTGATGGAAATTCAGGAAGCTGTTTCCNCCATCGAGTCAGGACAACCATCCTCTTTGCTNGGCGGCGAACTAGCTCGCGATGCGATTGCACTTTGTTCCAAGCAAGCAGAGTCAGCTCGGAGTGGTTCAGCTGTAGTACTTTAAGTAATTCTGTGAGGNGCGGTGGTGAGCCNNNGCTNCCCCCTAGCATTAGGGGGAATTAACCACATCTACGTTCTCCTGTTTAACAAGTGAGCAAGTTTCGTTTGAATTATTGGTTCAGAATGACGTATATATTAATAGAAGGACGCCATAGCAGATTTAGTAATTTGGTAAATCCAAAGAGAGATGAGACTCATGCTTAAGATCTTGAAAAAACAGTCCGGTGGATATTGTGATGGATTGAATCGTAGGGATTTTTTACAAATCGGTGGCGGAGGATTAGGCGCACTCAGCCTGCCGTCGCTATTGCGTGCGGAGTCCAAGTTGGTTGATAGCAGTGTGGATAAAGCTGTCATACATCTTCACCTGGCAGGAGGTCCGTCTCATCAGGACATGTTCGACCTTAAGCCTGACGCGCCGACAGAATTCCGGGGTGAGTTTAATCCGGTTCACACCAATGTTCCGGGAATGGACATATGCGAGCACATGCCACAACTGTCGACGATGGCTGACAAATTTGCTGTGATCCGATCGCTCGTGGGAATGCAAAATTCTCATAGCCACTTTCACACCTCCACTGGTTATGACAAGAGAAACCTGAGCAATGTTGGGGGACGTCCTTACTTCGGCAGCGTGATTGCTCGTCTTCAGGGAACCACAGAAACGGGAGCCCCCCCGTACATTTCATACATAGGCGGCGAGCCGGGATATCTAGGACCGGTCTATCGTCCGTACAAACCAAGTGGTACTGATTTGAAACTACGCAGCATTAGTGAAGAACGGCTGTCGGACCGGAGGAAATTATTAGGCTCTTTGGATCAAATCCGTCGTGACATTGACTCGTCAGGGCAATTGGAAGCTCTGGATTCCTATACACAACAAGCGGCTGATTTAGTGACGTCAGGAACAGTTGCGGATGCCTTGGATCTTAAACTTGAAGATCCGAATGTCGTTCAGCGATACGGAAGCAAATACAGTCAGCTTTTGATTGCTCGCCGGTTGGTCGAAGCAGGAACCAGAGTGGTTACAATCCAAAGCGGTGGCTGGGATACTCACAGCAATAACTTTACCTCACTGAAGACGCGCCTGACAGAATTGGACATGGGCGTCAGTGCATTGCTTACAGATCTCAGTGAGCGTGGGCTCGACCAGGATGTTACGCTGATTGTCTGGGGTGAGTTTGGACGAACTCCCCGCGTGAACAGTAAAGCTGGGCGTGACCACTGGCCGCGACTAGCCATGGCCTTCATGGCCGGTGGTGGTATGCGGCTGGGGCAGGTTATTGGAGCCTCTAGTAAGAATGCTGAGTATGCCAAGGATCGTCCGGTCCATTTTCAGGAAGTGATTGCAACGCTATATCACAATATGGGTATCAATTGTGAAACTTCTCAGCTGGTTGATCCAAATGGTCGTCCGCAGTACCTTTTAGACCACCGGCAGCCGATTTCGGAATTAGTCTAACCACAGGTATTCAAAACAATTAGCCAATTAAAGCCTCGCTGTAGCTGCAGCGAGGCTTTTTGGTAGGCTGCCGACTTCCTGTTTTCATTGTCTGATCGTTACAGTCGTTAAGAGCGGGCCGAGCGGACTATAGATGTGGGGTCGTGCCGGTTCTTCCGTTTATATTTTTAAGGTTTTTGAAGCTTAAAACAGACCGTTTTCATAGGCGTTCTATGCTTACAGCAGTGCNGAGTTGTTTCTTATGGGCAACTCTTTGAAACNCTCTTTCGGCCTGGACGACGTCTATGAAAATTGGTAANTGGATTAGNCGCACCTTTCCCAAGGTGCGTGGTAGTTTCTCAGAGAAGACTGCTTTTATTCTGTTCCACACTGCGGTCGTCGCATTATTCCTGCAGTGGGCNTTNCCTCTAGCCGCTCAATCTACGCTCAACGCGAATGTCACTCTAGCAGCACAATTTAAGAATGTTGTGAGTGAAGGTACCAAGCTTGAATCCACTGGNAATTGGCGAGCTGCGGTCAATCTTTATGAAAAGACACTCAAATCCTTTCCAGAAGCGTTGCAGTTGCGTGGTCGTGTGCGTCTTTGTCGAGCTCAACTGGATGTTGCNCGTCGGTATAACGACTCGACTTACCGGAAATCNCTTNANGAACTTGACCNGCTGACGAGTAAAGCNGTCTTCCGTGAAGTCCTCACAAAAATAGACACCTACTTCTACACAAATCCCGACTGGAAGGATTTGATTAAGAACGGGTTTTGGCAACTNCAGTTGGCTATTCAAAACGATCAGTTTCGAAGNTTCCATAAATTGCAAGTNAACAACGAGCTTGATGCTGCTTTTAAACAANGTATAGATCANTGGTTGATACGGCAGGATATTCGTAACTACCAGGATGTCCTTCAGGCAGTCGACTACATTAGTCGGCAGGCAAACCAAACCTACTTACTTCCGCATCAAGCCACGATACTGGAGATGATGGCGGGGTCGATTAGTTTACTGGATCGCTATTCTTCCTATCTGACAGGCTCTGAACTGGATGATATGTTTTCCCAAATCAACGGCAACTTCGTGGGCTTAGGCGTGGAGTTGCGGATTCTTGACAAGTGTCTACTCATTGACCGGGTTATCCGCGGTGGTCCTGCCGGAGATATTGGTATTAAAAAAGGTGATCGTATCATTGAGGTTAATCGCCAGATCATTCCACAGATCGCTGCGGCTAAAGCTGCAGATATGCTTAAAGGTGTCGAAGGTACACGAGTGGAAATTGTTTTGGTGGCTACGGATGGAAGTGTTCGCCGTTTGGCACTGACTCGTCGACGGGTAACTGTTCCAAGTGTCGAAGACGTAAAGCTGTTNGATAAAAGTTCGGGAATTGGTTATTTNCGGATTCGTAGTTTCCAAAAAAANACAGCCGATGACGTTGAGAAAGCTCTTTGGGACTTACATAGNCAGGGCATGCAGCGACTTGTGATTGATGTGAGAAGTAATCCTGGTGGCTTGGTCGACAGTGCTGTCGCCGTCGCAGACNATTTTGTCAATAAAGGCACCATTGTTGCAACACGCGGNCGTAGTGTGGATGAAGATGTAGACTATCTGGCACACGATCTTGGAACNTGGGAGATGCCATTAGCGGTCTTAGTNGATAGTAAATCNGCTAGTGCTGCCGAGATTTTNGCCGGGGCGATCAAGGATCATGAGCGAGGTGCAATCGTTGGTACAAAGAGTTTTGGTAAGGGGTCAGTACAGGGGATCTTCCCGTTAGCTACTTATGACAGCGGGCTCCGTCTGACAACGGCTCGATTCTATTCTCCAGACGGTCACATGATTAGTCAGCGAGGAGTTCGTCCGGATGTCGAAGTGAATACTGTCGCCAAGCCATTGAGAGATGGATCTTTACCTCTGGAACAAGTCGACCCAACATTGGCGGCCGGAGTAAGTCTGCTTCGCGATCGTAAAGTGGTGAACGTAAACCGGTTTCTAGATAATTAATGGCAACGTAACTCACTTGCGTTATCGCTATATCTTCCTATTCGCTGGTTTGCTCAATCGAACAAACAGCGAAATCTTGGCATCGCACTAGGTGACAATCTCAATGCTTTGGTGTAAAAAAGAAATATGTTCCTGCTTTAATTAATTTGCTACTGCAGCATTAGATGATCTTGCCTGAGACAACTCTGATCGCAGTGGTGTAAAGTTAGAATCCCAGTTATTTGTCGCACTTTAGGCGGAGCGGGAAATAGTTGAGTAGTTATTTTTTATGTCGGAGTTAACTTAGAAATGGCCAAACTTGAATACATCTGGCTCGACGGATACCAACCAACTCAGAGCCTCCGTTCAAAAACACAGATCCGAAAAGATTTCGGTGGAACACTCGAAGAATGCCCAATGTGGTCCTTTGATGGTAGTTCAACAGAACAAGCTGAAGGGGGCGCGTCTGATTGCTTACTGAAGCCTGTTGCTATTTATCCGGATCCTCAGCGAAAAGATGCTTACCTCGTTATGACGGAGGTATTAAACGCTGACGGTACAGCTCATGCATCAAACGGTCGTGCGACGATCGAAGATGATGACAATGATTACTGGTTCGGATTTGAGCAGGAATACTTCCTGTGGGATACACTGATCAATCGCCCTCCGGGATTCCCTGAAGGTGGCTTTCCTCGTCCACAAGGCCCTTACTACTGTTCAGTAGGTGCATCTAACGCATACGGCCGAGACTGTGTCGAAGAACATCTCGACGCCTGTCTTGAAGC
>PAJC01000025.1 GCA_002705165.1 Planctomycetaceae bacterium
TTCAATGAAGCGGATTTCGTCCAGTGGTGGCATAGATGATCTGAGTTGTGGTCAAGTTCAACGGGGGAGCTAGGTATTGTGGGTTATTCAAACGAGTTGGAGAACATCCCCAGTTATCCCTCTATTGTTTATTCCGCGAAAACACTTAGCGGTCACATTTTTTTATGGGAGTCGTACTAACTTCACAGTCGTTCCTCATACGAGCACAGCGTGAACCAACGACATGGACTCAACCAACGATGAATCGCTACTCCAGATGGTCGCCGATGCCGTTCTTGTTTTTATCGGTGACACCAGACAGAGGATGCTCCACCACTGATTTCCAGGCGATTTCACGAAAAATATTATCGAGTTCGGCAGTCAGGAATTCTGGGGTCTTATTAAACTTAATAGGTGCTGAAATGAGCTCAGGCGATTTCCCATAGAGCGTGGCATAGAAGACATATCCCTCCAGACGGTCGAAGCCGGGGCCTAGGTGGCCGATTTGGTCTGCCCAAAGAGAACGTTCTTTGCCGCCGATGACCTTATACAAACCTTCTACCCCAGGAAGTTCACCGCGGACGAATCGCTTGGCCGCCTCTGTCATCGCAGCGTGGGTTGGAATAATATAGATTTCATTGGTCGTTTCACGCAGTGTTTTCACGAGATCTGCAAAGCGAGCGTTCGCGTGCACGCTGAGTTTGTCGTAGATCGCTTCCGTAAAGAACGTTTCTGATTCTGGATTAGCCTTGAGGTTGAAGGCCATCCGGACTTGGCCCGGAGCGGGCCAAGTATCGATGAGGAAATACTTCATGCCGGGATTATATTGTTCGCAGAAATCGATCCAGCTAGTATAGAACTTGGCACGATCCCCGCCGTAAGGCCCCCAGATCATCGCCTCCCATTCTGCGTTGGAAATCGCGGCCAAGAGCTTAGGCAAGGGTTTACCATCGAATTCGAAAATGCCGTTTTCCTGCTCCCATTTATATCTCACGCTGCCGGTACGCCCACCGCCATTGTGTAGGCTAAGAGGCTGCTCGAAACCGGCGGCGCGGGTGATGGCAGGTAAGGTTCTGTAGCCGGGCGCGGTGAAACTGTGGCCCGTCCCCACAATACGCATGATGCCATCGGCAGGTTTGGGAAAGTACATAGCGTCGGCCGCCTCCGCATAAGTGCGTCCCGCCGCGCCGCGTTTGTAAATGGCCATGATCTCTTCCGGCGTCTTGAGACTGACCGCGTGCGGCGGAAATTTATCCTTCTCCCATCCGGGATCGACTGCTGGCGTCGTTTTCGGTGCTGCGGCTGGGCGTGCCTTTCCCTGAGCGGATTGGCGGAATTGCTTACGAGCGGCCTCAAACTCCTTGGCCGTCAGCTTGCCATCCTTGTTTATGTCAGCCTGAGGAAAACGCTTGAGTATTTGCGCCAGCCTCGCTTCGGAGGGCGATTGGATTTGCCCATTCGAAGAGACCGTTGTCGCCAGCAAAACAAGAATTACGAAGACCACGATACGATGTATTTTGTTCATTATTGTGCGCATCCTTTTCATTAATCGCTATTTCAAATACTCATCAATATA
Organism: Planctomycetaceae bacterium; assembly: GCA_002705165.1. Classification (GTDB taxonomy): domain Bacteria; phylum Planctomycetota; class Planctomycetia; order Pirellulales; family Pirellulaceae; genus UBA721. The sequence goes on from PAJC01000025.1 coordinate 1,556, forward strand.
ATTATATACCTCGCTTTGCTCGCGTGAGGATGAAGCGTTGTAACATGTGTCTGAAATCCGATCCAGCCCCCTACCCGCATCCTGGAATCCCGCTTAACTCAGAACGGGCTACCAATTCTGGTAATCAACAAGATACTTCAACGGAAAACCCAGATTAGTCCCATAGAAAGCTAAAACAAAATCCAGTGCGAACCAGACAAACAATTGGATCGCAATGGATGCCCCCCAAGCCTTCCATCCCTTTAATTGAAGATAGTCAGTGCTTATAAAGTAAGGCCAGGACAACCATACCGAAAAGGCACCAATCAGAAAAAGGTAAAACAGTGTATTCATAAAGCACAGCCAATACGTTCCATTTCAGCGTCGTCTCCATTCTGATAAAGCCACCGGCTGATTTCAAATACCTGCGTCTGAATGTTAATGGGTGCAACACGCACGTAATCGTATATCCCTCATTCGAAAATAACGTTCCCCCAAGTCGGGAAAACAGAGATCGGGAAAACGGCGGTCGATAATAGTTCTTAACGCTCTCCCCGGGATGCAAGGACTTTTTCCCGGGCAATACAACAAGGACAACTATAGCTGACTTCTGAGGCTGTCGTTTTACTGAGTTGTTGTTCCGGCTGAACCTGATTTTCTGGTGTTTGCGGTGCCTCAGGCACTGGCCTTCCATTGGGTTCCATACTGGTATTTTCCACGCGACTATTGTTTGATGAATTCATTACACGCTTAGCTTAGTCCAACAGATACCTGAATGCGAGTGGCTGCGACCTTGGTTCGACCCTACGCGGACCGTCTAGGATTACAGAAGAACGATCTATAACGTGACGTTAAAATCTTATCTCTTAATTCACGNCCAGAATAGCAATGTGAATTTTGACACATCACCATAGCAAATCACAAACAAACCGTTTCCATCTAAAATCGGCCCTACTAGAACGGCAGCTGAAATCTGTCAACGAATCTACGACTAGTCGATATTTCAGACTGCTATTGGGGCTTCTGAGCAAGTAGAGCTGGCTTAACGTTCAGCGTTGTTAAAGGGCTTAGAGGTGAGCGTTGGCTTCTTGACCTTAATTTTTCCATAACTGACGAGCAGGCCGAAAGCCTTCACGATAAACAGGTCAGCTTCGTTATCGTTCTCCCTTATTGGCGGCGGCCACGAATCCACCCACATCGTAACGATGTCGCTGGGTTCAATCATTAAATACCCACCAACTTCGGTCTTGCCGGTGTTTTTAACCAATAAATGCCCCTTCACGTCGGTCCTGGCACTGCCGTCTTCTTCATCTTTCGACTCAATGAACTTAATCTTTGCTCCCTTAGCGAGTTGCACTTTGAAAGCACCTTCGTTGAGCTTCGGGTTTACCCCGAGCAACAATGTACCTTTTTCGCTCGCACCTACTACGTTGTAACGGGAGCGCTGCCCCTTTTTGGTGAGGGTAACCATGCCGCTGGCTTCAATGATCAAATAGTTGCCCACTTCGGTCTTCATACCAGTTGGGGGCATGGTGTCTTCAACGGCTACGTTGTGCCTAGGTTTTTTGTCGGCGAGCAGGCTCGCTGTCAGCAGCAGAAGAATAAGAAGTGATTTCTTCATGGGAGCTCCTTTCCTTTCACTTAAACTAGCAGCCGTGCCAACTGGGTTCAAATATACCCGGGTGGCGTGTCGACACGAAGAATGATGTGTGTTGTGATATCATTTCATGTCACAGCACACTATTAATCAACATCGACAATTTGAGACCATGTAGTTGTTCGATAATTCAGTTATTTCTTCTTCACGTCGATCACATCGCCGCCTTTAGGCTTTCCTTTGCCGTAGCAAACCATCTCGAGAAACTGATTGAATGCCTCGTAGGTTTCCTTGTCCCGCGAAACGGGACTAAAAAGGACTCGTTTGCCGGGTACGTGCCCCAACGTGTCGATATAAACCATCTTACTCCAGATCTTCTTCTGATTGAGAGTAGACTGCATGTCGTGACCTTGTTGAGCCGGTGTGGCAGGGTGCTCTCTTTTGCCGCCGTACATCATGAAGCCGGGTGGATCTTTGACAACAACATTATTCATGACGTGACGCGGCAGGTAAGGACTATTTCCAAACCAACCGACAATGTTTAGTTTCTTTGGTTTGTATTTGGCATCAGCAGGCCAGTCCCAATTCTTTTTATAGGCAATCTGAGCGCTGAGATAGCCACCGGCAGAGGCGCCAGTGGATACGATTTTACTCGGATCGCCGCCATATTTTCTGGCATTGGCTTGGATATATGCGACTGCCATCGCAATGTCGAGCGTGCAATCACCCACGGTGATCGTTGTCCCCTGTTTCTTTAGCCGATAGTTCGGTGAAACAACGATGCATCCCTTCGCCATGTAGAGATTCTGCATATCTTTATTGCAATACGCTTTGCTACCATTTTTGAATGCGCCGCCATGAATTGCGAAGACAATAGGGGCATTTTTGTATTCGGTGTCCCAGTAAACATCCATCACATTCCGCTCATGCATACCATACCGAACGTCTCTGTCGACNTCGACCTCTGCANANGCCTTTGTTGTGAAGATCAACAGACCAACGACCACGGCNATATTTACCTTGAACATCTTCNTACATGAATCCTGTTTGCATCGATAACAGTTTGGGTTTTTAAATCTTGGGAAGTATCGCGGTTCTGAATGACCTACCCCAAGAACAATGCTGGATAATCAAAACTCAGTTCAGCATTACTAACCCCGAGGCTTTGAGTCTTTCAAAGCGATAAAAAATACTTTGGGCAGTGTGAGAACTATCGCCAAAGGAATGCCGATGATCGCTCCATATAGAGCACCACTTATTGCCCAGTCGATAGTTCCGGCTGGAACTATCTCAGCGCAGGCCAAAGCAGCGTAGGAAGCGATCATCGCTGCAATTCCCGCTGCCGTAATTGATACCCCACTCCCAAATTGCCATTGAAGAAGGAGGGCCGAAGCAATCGAACCAAAAACTCCTATCGCAATTCCGGGTACCCCTTTAACTAATGACCATGAAAGAGTTCCCACTGTAAGCATCGTAAGTAATCCCAGAACCGTACTTAATACCGTCAACAAAATGACTTGCGATCTTTTATTCAATGGTCAACTCCTTCATATCTTAGTTTTTNAATTCAAACGACCGGNAAGATAGCGATCATCATTAAGCACTCAATACCCNGCACCCAGTTTCTANCACAGTCGTCTTTTATAGCTCATCGACAAAACAAAACGATGAAATANGGTGATGGATTAAAAGTTCTACCACAACCAGACAGAACAGGAATCCCCAGAATATTTTACTCGTGACGCAGAGCTTCGATAGGATCCATATAGGCTGCACGCCACGCCGGATAAACTCCAAAGAGTACACCTGAAAGAATGGCGATGGCNAGTGAAAGAANAACCGACCAGGAAGCAATCTGTGGCTCAATCTGAGCCACAATGGGTGGAACAAGTTCAGGCCAGTAGTTACTAACAAAGTCNCGACCACCNCGGAACAACGGACCGCATAACAGCCCGGAGGCCACACCTAGTAACCCACCAATACCTGTCAATAGAATGGCCTCAGTAATGAACTGAAAAATAATGTGCGAGCGTTTAGCTCCCAACGCACGGCGCACTCCAATCTCCCTCGTTCGCTCCGTCACGGTCGACAGCATAATATTCATAATTCCGATTCCTCCCACTAACAGCGAGATACCGGCGATCACGACCAAAAGAACATTAAACATTGCTCGTGTACGTTCGGCCTGAGCCAAAAGCTCTTTNGGAACAACCACNGCATAATCTTCTTCCGNGTGATANCGNTTCAGTAAGTTTGTAATGATCGCGGCTGTTTCGTCGACATGTTCAATTTCGTCCACCCCGACCGTTATCTGACTTAACTCAACTTGTTCACCCTGCCACGAATTACCAACACGCTTCATCACTCGGTCCCCAATACGGGCTTCCATCGTGTCAAGCGGGATATAAGCGTCCAGATTATACTCCCGAGCATCGAGACTTCCACCAATCGCGGCAGAAGCAGTNCGAGCTTTCGTTTGTCCAATCACGGTGTACAACTCGCGTCCAACCCAAACACGCTGTCCAATCGGGTTCTGATACGGAAACAAGCGGGAGGATGTATCGTCAGCCAGAACAATCACCTTTTTCCCTCGATCTCGCGGTGTGAGCCAGCGACCTCGAGCTAGCTTCAAATGATTCAGACTACGGTACTCTTCCATGCAGCCCACTAACTTGGCGTCCGCTTCGCGATCCTCTCGACGCAACTCATACCGGAACTCACGCATCGGCACAGCCTCTTTTACCGTCGGCAAGGTTTCCGTAATCCGCTTGTAGTCCGCTCGCAACAATCCGTAACGGTGAACACTAACTCGAGCCATCTGAGGTTCGTTATCAGATGTCGGCTTCTTCGTTCGAACAATCACGTTTTTAGCGCCAAGTTCTTTGATNTGCTCCTGAGCGCGATGGCTAACNCCTTCCCCCATAGCCACCAACCAAATNACNGTTGCTGTNCCGATAAAAATACCAAGCCCNGCAAGTCCGGCACGCATTTTNTGCAACAGCAGGCTCTTCACGCCAAGCCGTATCGTTCTTAGAAATAACAGATTCACTAATTCAGCCTTATTCCTCAGTCGCTTGCTTCATTAAGAGGCATCCTATTCTAGGCTCCCGCCATCCCCAAAACAGACGTCTCGGAGGGTTCCTTCTCTTCTATCTCAGATTCCACCTTGGGAGCCTCTGTATAAATCAGGGGGTTCATGATCACTTTTTCTCCCAAGCGAACGCCACTTTCAACAATCAGCGAAACGTCATCGCCCGGTTTTGTCTTCAGAAGGCGTTGTTCAACCCCCATCTCAGTCTCCACCCAACAGTAAATGTTGTCTTCAATCTCAATCGTTGCAGCAAGAGGCACCGTTAACACTTCATCAACGTGATTGATCATGATCTCAATCTTGGCNCTAGTCCCCGGTTTNAGATTCTTAAGTGTCGGCAAGGCAACAATGACGTCATAGCGGACCACNTCACCCGAGCCAATAATGGGGGGCCTAGCGATGTCGGCAACTTCCGACACTTCGGCCTCAATCGGAGTGCGACCGGGAAGTGTAACAATCACCCCCATCCCCACATTAATATTCTTAATCATTGCTTCCACAACGCCAAGCTTGACCTGCATCTTTGCCAAATTTGGCATTAATAATAAAACTTGCTCTTTGTAGACCGTACCACCTTCAACGATATCCGGAGCCCATTTCCAGGAGGCCGCTCGAGGATGAATCACTAAACCATCCCTCGGAGCCAGGACCGTACAAAACTCTTTTTCTTCTAANGCACGATCCCGACGTGAAGCATCAGCTTCAGCACGTTCGTCACTCGCTTCGAACTGCGCTTTGGCGACCTTAAGCTCTCCTTCCAGTCGTGCCATTTCTGACTTTTTGGTGTGCTCTTTAAGAATGCTGAGGTCATTACTCATGACATCCAGATCAACCTTATGAATATCAATTCGGCGTCGCCAAAGGTCGACTTCATCCGCGCTTACATACCCCTTTTCAAACTGACGCACGTTAAACGTCAGGAATTCATTAAAGGCAAGCAAGTCACTTTCCTTCACAATCAGTTCCAGTTCTTTCTGCAATAATTCCGTGACATACCGGCCTTCAAGGTATTCAGCCACCGCTAATTCACGGGATTTCACCGTAGTTCGCCAGTGCTCCGCACCGCTCCGCGACCAGTGAGCATACTTTGAACGTTCTGAGATTTGCTCGTCAATAAAGAGNGAGTCTAATGTCAGGAGCACGTCGCCTTTTTTCACATAAGTTCCATTTCCCACTACCGAAGTGATAATATTAGCACCACGCACCTGACAGATGATTTCGTTATTTTCAGTGCTCTCCAAAGTCCCCTGGTCTTTCAGCGAGAGCGTCAGTGGCCTTCTTTGGACAATGTGAGTAAGAGAGTGCTTCCGCTCGGGTNCAGCACTTTGACTGTTCAGCGCCAGGCCTACCCCCTGATAGATACCGAAGCCCANGNCTCCNATCACCAACAGGAATAACANAGGCTTCACAAAACGAGATTTATTTGAACCAGCCACTGTCTTTAATCTTCCTGAACCATGGCAGTAGCTGTTTGTTCGAAATTGATCAACGCATCATCTTGAGCGTCCNGGACATAGGCAAGTGGATTGAGAATAACAGTTTCTCCGGCCTTAATACCGTCGAGAACACGAACCATCTTCTCATCACTATCTGCAAGTTCGACTCTTCGCCGACTGATCGAATCACCACTACGAACCCAGCAATAGAATCCGCTGCCAAANTCCAATACCGACTCAACAGGCAATAAAACCTGATCTGCATATTCATTCATAACGATTTCGACTTCTGCGGTCATCCCTGGCTTTAAGCCTTCCATCCTGGGTATTTCAACCGTCACGTCGTACTTCACAATATTGCTGACACCAATCGTCGGAGGACGAGCGATATTAGCAACATGGGATACATTACATTCAAACGGCTCACGGTCCGGCAGTTTGACAAAGACTAGCATTCCAGCCTTGACGTGCTCAACTAATGCTTCATGTACTCCGACCTTGACCTGCATCTTATCCAGATTAGGCATTAGCAGCATAACCTGCTCCGTATAAACGGTTCCACCTTCGGTGATATCAGGCGCATCCTTCCAGGCTGCGGCTCGTGGATGAATCACCAGACCTGCCTTGGGAGCTAGAACGGTGCAATATTCTTTTTCTTGGACCGCCTGGTCGCGACGAGAAGCATCGGCCCACGCCCGTTCATCATTCGCCTCAAACTGAGCCTGCGAAACCTTCAACTCGCCTTCNAGACGTGCTAATTCGTATTCCTTTGTGTATTTCTTGAATACCTCAATGTCTGACTTNAGCACTTCGATACGCAACTTGGTAAATTCAACACGGCGACGATGCTCTTCAACCTGATCGCGACTTTCATAGCCACGTTCATACTGGCGTTGCACATATTCAAGTAGTTCCTGATCGGTCAGCAAATCTGCCTCGGCAATGACGAGATCTTTTTCCATACTGGTTAACTCAGCAACAAATCGTCCTTCGAGNTATTCCGGAATAGCAAGTTTNTTTTTTTCAACACTTGCTCTCCAATGTTCAGCACCACTTCGGGCCCAGTGAGCGTACTTCGATCGTTCAGCAATCTCTTCGTCGATATAGAGTGTGTCGAGCGTCAGAACCACATCTCCTTTCTCAACATAAGTACCCGAATCAACAACCGAAGTCACTGTGTTCTGACCACGTACCCGACATACGATCTCGACATTATCGTACGACTCGAGCGAGCCCTGCTCTGTAACCGAAACAGCCATTTCACCGAGTCTTACTACATGGGTTGGAGCTTTAAGGAAGTCAAGATTCACTTGGACTTCACCGTCATCGCTCTTCGCAAAAAGGTAGCCTCCAACACNTAAGCCAACCAATAAGCAACTCACGACAATCTGAGACCAAATGGAAGCTCCCTGCTGCTGATAATTCTTACTCATCAGTTACGGGCTCCTGAACAACAGAGTCTGAATCTGTGTATTCACTGGTATCACCGAGACCTCGATACTCATCCGCACTAGCCAACTCNGTCTGCTCCATGAACTCCAATGGATTTAGAATCACATCTTCCCCCTCTTTCACTCCCTGTTCCACAATAACATAAACATCATTGCTTTCACCAAGAATCACTCGCTGGCGTTTGGGTTGCCCCGTAGATTGTTCAANCCAGCAGAAGTGTCCCTCTTCTGTCTCGAGAATAGCAGATACCGGAACGTATAAGACATCCTCATATTCTGCCAGCACAACCTCCACTTCCGCGCTCATACCGGGCTTAAGCCCCTCTTCACTAGGAAGCGAAATGATCGTATCGTACTTAACAACATTCCCCGACCAGGGGCCCAGAGGTTGAGCGATAGTTGCCACCTCTGACACTTTAGCTTTTAACTCACGATCGGGTAGTTTAACGCTGGCTTCCAGTCCCATCTTTACCCGGTCCACGATTGCCTCATGGATGCCGATTTCAATCTGCATNTCCTCGAGATCAGGCATGATCAANAAAATCTGATCATTACTTACACTCACACCTTCCCCAATATCTGGAGTATCTTTCCAGGCGGCTGCCGTGGGATAAATAACGAGTCCATCTTTAGGAGCTTTAATCACGCAATTACCTAATTCTNTTTCCGCTCTAGATCGTCGAGCCATATCCATTTGCAGACCAGCCTGGTCAGCAGAAAGCTTCGACTTATGAGCACTCAATCGCCCCTTGAGCTGTTCCAGATCCATCGCCCGGGTATATCGCTTGTAAACGTCGAGGCGAGTCTGAGCGACCTTGAGTTGCAGTTCTGCCTGAGTCACCGTAAAGGCACTACCATCAAGTTCCAATTCTGACACGCGTCCCCGCTTAAAAAGCTGACGATACTGTTCGTATTTATCCTTCGAAGCATCGAGGTTAATCTGAGCTCGCTGGACTTCAGCCTCGCGTGACTTAAGGCCTTTGGTATAACGCCCTTCTTCGAACGAATCGATAGCGATTTGAGCTTGAGCTGTATCTGTCTTTGTTTCTTCTAACGTAGCGGTGGCTTCATGAACATTCGTTTTCTGAAGGCTTAAGTTTTCTTCGATCTTCTTCGTATCGAGGCGCACCAGTTCATCCCCGGCCTTCACGATCGCTCCAGATTCAACAACCCAGGTGACCGTATTTCGCCCGCGTACCTTACACTTAATTTCAGTATTATCAGAGCTTTCCAGAGTTCCCTGTTCGGTTACAGAAATCTTGATCGGGCCACGCATTACCTTGTAGGTCAGATTTTCGACAACCTCCTTGGACAACAAGGTGTCAGGCAAGTAGTAGACGCCGGCCACGGTACCACCGACAAAGAAACCTAAGATCAGAAACCTGATGACCCAACGCCCAACACCAGAGCGTTCTTCATTATTTGAATCAGTTGACACTTCAATACACTCTTTCCAAATGGTCTCTACGAGAGTTTTCAGTTTAAACCATCGATACTAAGCAATCGTGGACATCTACCTATTATATATATTTTCTTTCCCTCCGAGAAAAAAGCAGCTCTACCCTACCATCCAAATGAGGGGGTAACTTTTCAAAGAACTCTATTCGGGATTTGTAATAGGTTGTTCTTTGTCAGATCCGCTAGGAATATTTGCCTCTAGAGGCGGACTCGTTTTGTCATTCGCCTGTTTCCCAAGCATTTGTTCTAGTTCGGCGTCCATTCGTTTTTTGGCCCGTTTCAGTACAGCATCTTCAATGCCTTGCTGAAGATTGATTAGCTGCTGAGTTAGTTTTTCCATGCCCTGCAATTCCTCTTCAGGAGATTCATCTACGATGGTGGAGGATGAGGTAACATCCGCAGCTTCAGCAGCTACTTCCGTACCCATTTGCTTTTCATCCTCTGGTGAATCAACTTCACCTTCTGGCAGGTCAACAGTATTCAGTAGTTCTCCCTCTTCAATTTCCTGTAACATTTCCTTAACAGGTGGCAAGGGTTCATCAACCCAACTCCCACCCTCATCCAACTCCATCATGCCGAGCTCACGTTGTAAACGCATCCGAGCGGCCTGATACTGCATCCAGGTACTCAGAAAAGTCCCTTGTGTTTGAGCCAATCGGCTATAACTGTTCACAATATTCAATGCCAACGTTTCACCAAGCAATTGCTGACTTTGACCTGGCTGAGCTGGCCGTACAGGCCGGTAAAGCCGCGAT
>PAJC01000026.1 GCA_002705165.1 Planctomycetaceae bacterium
GCCAGATGAACCCCCAAGCATAAGGTTTGTGTAAGTTGAAATATCAAGGCCGCCGCTTTTCTTATTCACATTGTGACAAGTAACACAGCGTTGACGGAAGACGGCAGACACTTGATCATCCCAAGTGACTTTCGCTTCTTTAGCGTCTTCCTGGCCGTAGGTTACAGTGGTAATTCCCAACAGGATTAGCCCAAGTAAAAAACGACGAACCATAACTCTTCTCCAAGTAATAATGGTTTTGGATCGGGAGGTTTTGTCATTGCATTAATAAGCAATGCAAGTTCCACCCGGATCAGGTAGGGACGAAGATGACTCAATAGAGTGTCTTCAGGTATATAAACAAATCTCAATCCAAAGCATTCGCAGGTCGGATATCCTGGATTGAGGCTTAGTGATTAAACACGAATTCCCGTGAATTCAACAGTGCCCAAAAGACGTCTTCCAGAGCCTGTTGTTTATTCTCTTCCTGGCCAACCAACTCCATTAAGTTTGTGAGTTCTTTTTCGGTTGGCTTACGGGTCATACAGCGAATATAGATTTCCTCGATGATCTTTTCGTGTGGAACTTCTTCACCGAGACGTGTTGTGACCAAACCACCCTGTGTGATTTTGGCGTTCACGGTATCTCCATTGAGCATGTGTAATGCCTGTGACAGGTTAGGCTCCATCTTGACCTCGCAGGAGCAAACCGTCTCGCGTTTCGCACGACCAAATGTTGTCAGGAAGTAAGTACTGGTGTTACCATTGGCAATCTGAACGGCGCGAGCGCCGCTAGGCAGCCCGGGGAATTTATTTGAGGTGGTGGTCACCTGAGTGATTGCATCGAGTAGAACTTCAGCACGCATACGTCGCAATGTGGCGTGCGAAAAGTTTGTCGTATCCTTCTCGTTCGTCTCATTNGTTTTGGTGCTGAGTTGATAGGNNCGNGAGGTGCAAATATCACGAACTAATTTCTTGAAGTCGTAGTTGTACCCTCTCAGTTTTTCAGAGAGGGCATCGATCAGTTCTTTATTCACTGGCGGGNTACTAATCCGAACGTCATCCACTTCCTGAATAATGCCTTTACCAAAAAAGTGTGCCCAAACGATGTTGGATAAGTTCTGAGCAAAGAATGGGTTCTCGTCAGAAGCCAGCCAGTTGGCCATTACCTGGCGGCGGTCTTTACCGGCAACATCAGGCGTTTCGCCTCCGAGGAACTTCGGAGCCATAACTCGGTTGCCAACCGGGTGGCGAACGTCACCTGAACCACTGTTGAAAACAATAATTTCTCGTGGGTCTTCGCCTCGTTTTCGACCAATCTGCGAGAAGAATGCTGCAAAGCTGTAGTAGTCATCCATAGTCCAACGATCAAAGGGATGGTTATGGCACTGAGCACACTGCATACGCATTCCCATGAACACCTGGGCCACGTTTTCGGCAACCTTGAGTGTGTTAGTTTCATTTTGATAATAGTTAGTAGCGGCGTTTGCAAAGGTACCGCCGTTACTACCAAGCAGCTCCTGAACCATGACATTCATTGGTACATTGTTAGCAACGCGTTCCTGTAGCCATGTGTAGTACAGCAACATGGATTTATAGCTAATCTGGTTAGTTGTACGAATTGTGAGTAGTTCAGCCCATTTCATCACCCAAATTTCGACAAACTCTTTACGNGTTAGCAATTCATCGACAAGCTTCTCACGTTTCNTCGGATCAACATTCGCAAGGAAAGCGTTGTATTCTTCAACGGTTGGTAACCGGCCTGTGACGTCCAGTGTGACACGACGAATGAATTCTTCATCCGTACACAGTTCTGAAGGAATAATACGTAGGTTTTTGAATTTATTGTGCATGTGGCCATCGATGTAGTTGTTTTCTGGAAGTTCGTTCCAGGCAAACTGCAGGTTCTTAGGTAGCACAATGAAGTGAGTACCAACAGTGTGGGTATCGAAGCGAGCCATGATGAATGCCTCACCACGGTTCTGCGCCGTTACCACTCCGTCCTGCTCAATGACAGCGGAGTTGTCATTGTTTGAACTGAAGTAAGCCAGATGNGTTACATCACGGTCAGTACCATCGGAGTAATAAGCCCGGACAGANATTTTCTGTTGAGCGCCTTCTCCGTTAAGAACCGCTCCTTTTGGATAGATATCTACNTTGGTGACCGTTGGGATCTCCCCCTGATCGAGTAGAGCCCCACTCCGGAGCCATTCGTGAACCGTTTCATAAAGTTCATCTCCTTTNCGGAAGCGAGTACCACCAGTGTGGGGTACCACTCCAGCNCCNTTCGTTAGCAGAAGNCTGTCTTCNGGGAAAGCGAGGTTGATTCGGCGNGAACTGAAGTCGCGGGTGATACGAGTGTAATCCCCGTTTATATCGAAACCATAGAGTGATAATCGGAAACCGTCTTTACCTCGAGCCGCACCATGGCAACTTCCCGTGTTACAGTTTGTCTTAAGAAATATTGGCATCACATCCAACGTATAACTGATCGGTGGAATTACCTCCGCATTTTGGACTTTTGCAGGGATTTGAATTGCTTTGCCCTGATATTCAACGTTGACAGTCGTTTCGCCATCCGTCTTGGGGTAGAAAGTATAGCCATCCTTACGCAAGACTTCGGCGTTGACAGCCGTCAGCGTAGCCTGCTCAGTGACGTCTTCGGTAATGCCGTCCGCAAATCGAGCCTGAACGATTACACGTTGACGGTCTCGCGAATTACTNAGATCAATGTTCTCGGGATAAACATTGATTTCCACCAACTCCGCTGCAGAGGTAACTGCAGTCGTCAGGACGAAGGTGAATAATGCTAGACTTCGAAGGATGGTTTTTGTAGCAGTCATTGTGTTACAAGACCTGAATATCAAAATGTCAAAGGTATCTAAATACAATATACCGGGGTTAATTTAATTACTTCTCTTCCGANCCGGCCGGAGTGTNCCCTTCNACTCGTTGCTTAGCAGCNAGACGAAGTTTCTCCAGTCGCGTCAATGGTTTGGCCATTGGCATCGGAGCCGGCATTGGTTTTGGTGCCTGAGCAACAGGCATTGGCATTGGTTTAGGAGGGGCATTTGGTGGTGGCGGTAATGGTTTATCGATCTGCAGTGTAGTCGCTGCCGTTCGGAAAACGATTGGTTCACCNTTTTGCATGATCGTAACACGGCAAAAGACATTGGTGTGTTTTCCCGCTGGACTTGTTTTGTCCGTCTGGATATTAAAGGTCAACTCTTCCGCNGCCTTGTCGAATTCCAGATTNGTTGTAGTNACCAGATTAGGAAGTCCAAGCAATTCAACTTTAGCACTNCCCTCAAAGGCAGTTGTTTGTGTGATCTTTCCATAAAGCTGAGTTTCCTGACCTTGCTCACAGGCTGCACGTTCAAGTGCCAGCCCAACGTAGGGAGCGGCAACACTGAGTGTGGCAAGTTGACTGGAAACCCAAGCAGTACCATTCACGTTGGCAGAACCTAGGACGTACATGGGCCATTCACGAACCTGAGCATTCCCGGCAGCATTGAGCGGGTAGACAGCTTCCGTTCCACCTGCAGGCACGACGACGGTTGACCGGGTTCCAATCCCCGGTGGTCGGAATGGAAACTGCAACGTAACAGCTTCGTTAAATCCTTCCTTACGATGGATGAGAACCTTTAGAGCCATTTCACCATTCTGAACNATTGGTACGTTAGGNTGTACGATTTCAAGCCNGAATGGTAGTTCGTCGACAACAGCGATGGGNAGTTGTTCAACATCTTTGTAAACGTATAGCGACTGGCCGGGCGCCGCGACGACAAGGTCAGCTCGGTTTTTGAAGTGTCCGGCGATTCCCGTGGCAGGATCAATATGCTTCCCCTGGAATTTCATTAGTTTGCCGGCAATGGGAGCATCCGCCGCTGCTTCAAAAACAACCGGCATTACNCTCATGTTGGCCGGCATTGGCGGGGCGTGCATCGTAACGCCTTGTGGCAACTCATTGCCTTCAATCGTAATGTCGCCACCAAAGTTAGCTCGGGAAGCGGAGATCAGNGTTGCATATTTGCCGCCNCGAGGCACATAGATTTGTTGCCGTGATTGTGAGTAACGCGCCACACGTGGAATCCCCAGTGATAGCTCAGCCTTGACGGGGCGAAATTCAACTCGGTAAACAAAAGTNTCTCCACCACGTTTCAAGTGATCGGTGATTCGCAGTACATATTCACCATCNGCCGGGAATGTGTAGCGGAAGTAACTATCAGGGCCACGAGAGTCATCGTTACCGACCAGTGAACCACCAGCGGCATTGTAAAGATTCATGACAGGATCAAGTGGTGAGCGAAGTCGACGAGCGAAGCATTCAATATCGAATACCTGCCCTTTCTTTGCGGTAAATTTGAAACAGTCAATATCTCCTTCCGCCTGTATGATGCCGTTGAATGCATTTGGTAATTCAGCAGCACAGGCTTCCGCGACAGATTCATTTGGTTCCGTTTCCAGCGAGTTCCCGTTTTCGGAAAGCATGAACGGGTTGCCCGATGGAGCGACGCCGTTGGCATCCTGAGGTACGAGAGAGTATTGATCAATACGCTCTGCCGGTAGTTGGACAGATTGATTAATGACTCCGGTTGGATCACCAACGAATCTCACAGCAATGGTTTCACCAATCTTTCCACCGGCGGGATAGACAGCCAGTGGTCGAGGAAAGGTTCCAACGTGCAGATTGTAGCGGCAGTTGCCGTTACCGGCATAGCTGCTTTCACGAACCATGACATAATAAGTACCGTCTTCTTTGGCGACAGCTGAAGCAACAGCGTCCTGTTTTGTCAGCGGNGTGTCATCATCAGCGGATAATTCAAATCGTTTAGCATCGATGATAGCAATGTAGGGGTCAAACAAAGTTGTACCCAGTCGCATGGCTTCAATTTCTGCAGAAATACGTTGTCCGGCCGTTAGTTCCACTGCGTAATAATCCACGTCTTCGTTGGTCACGACGCCATGGACCGTGGTATTGAGTTCGATTTTTTGAGGAGCGTCAAAGCTNCTGTTTGGCTCAACTTCAGCCGTAGCACCAAATGGGCCAACCCAAAACGTTCGGTATTCGGTTAAACCACTCTTGCAGCGAACATGAGCAACGTGTTCTCCCAGTCGACATTCGGCCGTAATATTAACCTTGGCTGTGACCTTTGCTGCCTCCGGTGTCAACTCAACAACTTCAAAACCGGGGGAGTAGAAAAGGATCTCTTCTGCGTCAGTTAAACGAGCTCCGTTGAAAGAGATCGTATTCTCGGCACCACGTTGCACATTACGTGGAGTAATAATGCTCAGAGTGGGCGACGAAGCCTGCACGACTGCAGTAAAGATCAGAAGCATTGCGAATAGCGATGCAGAGGTGACGATTCGTGGGGATAAACGTCTCATAATTTCCTGTTGCTCCCATGCGTTATAAANTGCGGGTGACGCCTCGTGCGCCACCCGCAACNCATGTCGTTAATAGTNTGGATTGATGGTTTAGGTGTGGGGACTAAACAATCAACTCCTGTCGTATTTTACCGCCATCTACAATTTCAATAGGACGATCGCCAGGAGCCATAAGCTCTTTATCAGCGACAATACCAATTCGGCTGTAGATTGTGGTTGCCCAGTCTTCAACCGTCAGAGCATCCTCTTCAGGTTCACTGGCTGTGGCATTGGATTTACCATAGACGATACCAGGTTTGGTACCACCGCCGGCCATGACAACACTAAAGACCTTAGGCCAGTGGTCNCGTCCAGCATTNGCGTTNATTTTCGGAGTNCGTCCGAATTCAGAAGCAATACAAACCAGAGTNCTTTCCAGCAATCCTCGTTGATCAAGGTCTTCGATAAGAGCAGCAAAGCCCTGGTCCAACGCTGGTACCTGACCTTTAATACTTCCTTCGATATTGCTGTGCATGTCCCAGCCACCATAAGTGAGTGTGACAAACCGTGTTCCGGCTTCCACCAATCGNCGTGCGAGCAACATACGAGCACCCGCAGTATTGCGACCGTATTTGTCACGCAGTGCGGGATCTTCTTTATTGATGTCGAATGCGTCTCGGGCTTTNTCGCTACTNATCAGGCTGTAAGCACGATCGTAGAAAGTATCGACAGCATCAAGTGAGTCGGCTTTCTCTTTGTTNGCGAAATAGTCGTTTACGGCACCAAGCATCTTACGACGTTTGCCGAATCGACTGTCATCAACTCCCCCAGGAAGTTTCAGGTCACGAACCTGAAAGCTACCACTNGCAGGATCTGAACCAAGGCTAAAGCCGGCGTAAGAACTGCTAAGGTAACCGGTGCCAGCGAAAACGTTTGGCTGGTTTGGGATACAGACATATGGCGGCAAGTTATGACGAGGACCGAATTCGTGAGCTACGACAGAACCCATTGACGGGTACTGCAAAGCAGGGCTTGGTCGGTAACCGGTGAACATGTTGTGCGTTCCACGTTCGTGAGCCGCTTCACCATGCGTCATACTGCGGCAGATTGCAATCTTATCAGCAACCTTGGCAGTCTTGACCATTGTTTCATTAAGACGAGTACCAGGGACAACAGTTTCAATGCTGCTCATTGGGCCTCGGTATTCAATGGGAGCGAATGGTTTCGGATCCCAAGTTTCCTGATGGGCACATCCACCAGGTAAGTAAATATAGATGACGCTCTTAGCTGGGCCTTCCACGCTTTCGTAGAATTTCTGGTCAGCCTGAGCCTTCTTCACTCGGAAGTAATCCGAAAGAGATAGCCCAAGACCACCGAGGAATCCTACTTGCATAAAGGAACGACGACCTAAGTTGTTGCCTTTGCATTTCATAGTTACAAGTTTCTCCACTAATTAAAACGACATGCGAACCACGTCTGGTTCATACAATTCGAACTGTCTATACCTATAACACCAGCAAACTCTGCACATCNTGCGCAGAACTGGTGAAAGTNGATTCTTATTTATNTATTCATCTTAGCAATAAGACTCGGGTATTGCCCGTGTTTTTTTAGAGCTCAGATGTTTTTTGAGGNGGGTAATAGGGGCAAAGCAACCAAAGGGGGGGGTNCNCAAGGGNAACTCAGTTCAATGATGGCNTNCTTTGCACCGAGGNATATNCTTANCCTTATTTACTTCAGTTTTTTTTGCAATCATTCTTTTGGGGGGATGGAACNGCCATCGCTAGAATGATCGCCGNAAANGAATCCTNTTTTAGCGCAATTCNCCAAATGGTAAATCGTCAGGTATTCCGTATTNATGCAGTTCTNTCANCAAGAAANTTTCAAACTNATGAGGCAAGCGGTAGANCCTCTTTGTTNNCGTCAAGCATTAGTTTCGCCGGGTGGGCAATCGTTTGTGGACCATCTTCATAGNGTTCCAGTTCGTTTCGCAGAACTTTAACATTGGATGGTGCTTCAATTCCCAGACGGACTTTGTCTCCGGAAACTTTTACCACCGTCAAAGTGATATCGTTTCCGAGTTGAATTTTTTCACACTCTTTGCGAGACAGTACTAACATCGTTTTACCTCCGTGTAATAACGTGCTTAAATCAGCAAACGCTAGTTTTATAATTAACTGGCTAGCGCCAGTAGATCGGATTGATTATCTAAGTCGACTTCTGCCTTCCCCTGGCGTTGACCAGTGGAATCGTAGAAGAGAACTGAATTTGAAACGGTTTCCCAGATAGCAGTCAGCTTGACGCTTCGTGGGCCGTGCAGACAGAACATGATCCCGCAGGCTTCGCCCTGTTTGGTCAGGACTCGTTCCGTAAAGGGNAATGCTCCGGGTTCAAGAAGATTGAATTCGCATAAGGCTTTTTGGATTTGTTTTCTAAGATCGGGCAGGTCGACNGCCTGCAGCAAGGTAGAAATCGTTCCCGGCATAACTCTTCTATATTCTCTAAGACAGGCTCGNTCGTACTTGAATTCGGTATTAAGCGAGANGGTCTTAGTTTGGGTTAGTTAAGGTAAATNTTAACTATGGGTAATATCGGNAAGATGGAGNNCGTTGTCCGGTTAGGGATGAAGATTCTAAAAAATAGTCCATGAACTATGTGGAAGGATTTCCGGAGAAGTAGCGTGTATCGATTATGACGGTCAGGAAAACATTGATAGAATGAGGTCAGTTTGCTCGGTATCACAAACGTCCGAGCACCCTACATTATATAGAAGCCCTTTTATCAGCCCGTTGCACTGGTCTCACGAAACGTGAGTATCCAGCTGAATGTGGAGAGTCTGGAGAGAAAGAACTATGGCAGGCAACCCGATCAAACAATTCCTTCTACTTCTAGTAGCGACTGTGGNACTTANCTTGCCATCAAGCCTGATGGCTGAGACTTTTGAAATCAAAGAAATTGATAGTGGTCTGGAAGTCACTAGAAATGGCNAGCTACTAACGCGGTATTTGACCAAGTCTGGCGCCAAGCCTGTTCTGTGGCCNCTGATCGGACCTCATGGAAATGAAATCACACGAGCTTATCCAATGCGAGAGGCTGGCGAGCATGAACGGAATGATCATGTGCATCATCGTTCCTTCTGGTTTACTCATGGAAATGTTAATGGAATTGATTTTTGGGCNGAAACGGAAGGTCATGGGAATATCATTCACAAANGATTTACTAAAGCTAAANGTGGTGACATGGCCGTNATTGAANCCAAAAATGATTGGGTCGATNCCAAAGGCAGNAAAGTTTGTGAAGACGTTCGNCGCTTAACCTTTGGNACTAATGGAGATNCNTATTGGATTGACTTCGATACGACCGTNNCTGCCAGCGAAGGCGAACTCGTTTTTGGTGATACTAAAGAAGGTTCATTTGGTGTCCGAGTTGCCGGTAGCATGAAAGTGACCTCAAAGATGGGGGGGATTATTGTGAATGAACAAGGCGACAAGGACGTGCAAGCCTGGGGTAAAGCTTCTCCATGGGTAGATTATGTCGGCCCTGTCAAAGGTAAAACGGTTGGTATTGCAATCATGAATCACCCCACCAGTTTTCGTTACCCAACCTACTGGCACGTTCGTACNTATGGTCTGTTTACAGCGAACCCGTTTGGCCTACACCACTTCAAGAACAGCNACGATATTGATGGNTCTCACAAAATGGCCCAAGGTGAAACAATGACTCTGCGTTATCGGGTCTANGTCCATCAAGGAAACACTGAGGCCGCTGATATCGCNGCTCAGTTTGAGGCTTATAAAAGTGTNAAGAAGTAGTATCAGCCAATAAAATTGAAAGCCGAGTCTGATTTTCAGGCTCGGCTTTTTNTATAATCCGCTTTAGAAATTGGGCGTTGGCGGGTGATAGTGATCCAGATCAATTGTCTTAAACCAATCGATAGTCTTTTGTAGCCCCAGTCGTAACTCGACTTCAGGCTCCCACTGGAGTCTTTCTCTGGCCAGACTAATATCTGGTTGCCGTCTTACCGGATCATCGATGGGCAAGTCTGTTTCCACGATTTCACTTGAGCTTGCCGTTAGCTCAATGATCAGTTCCGCTAATTCTCGAATTGTAAATTCATCCGGATTACCAACGTTTACGGGGCCGATAAAGCCGGACTCATTTTCCATCATTTGCACGAGGGCGTTTAGCAAGTCGTCTCGGTAGCAAAAGGATCGTGTTTGCGAGCCATCTCCAAATAGCGTCAACGGTTCGTTGGCCAGGGCTTGTCGGATAAAGTTGGAAACAACACGTCCATCAAAAGGATGCATTCGCGGCCCGTAGGTATTGAAGATACGGACGATACGAATATCGACCTTGTTCATCCGGTGGTATTCCATGAACAGAGTTTCGGCTGCCCGCTTCCCTTCGTCGTAACATGCTCGAGGGCCGATAGGATTCACACTACCTCGATAGCTCTCCGTTTGAGGGTGAACTTCCGGATCCCCGTATACTTCACTCGTGGATGCTTGTAAAACTCGAGCATTACAACGCTTGGCTAACCCCAGAACATTGATCGCTCCCATTACTGATGTTTTGATTGTCTTGATGGGATTGAATTGATAGTGCCCCGGCGATGCCGGACAGGCCAGATTGTAAATCTGATCCACTTCCAGCCAGATAGGGACAATCACATCGTGACGAATTAACTCGAAATTGGGCTTNTCCAGCAGATGAGCCACATTCACTTTTTGACTGGTAAAGAAATTATCAACGCAGATGACATCGTTGCCTCNNGCAACAAGCATTTCGCAAAGTTGGGATCCCAGAAATCCCGCTCCGCCGGTTACTAAAATGCGTTGCTTTTGATTCACGTTAACGCCTTATCTGTTGGTCATAGGTTGGATGCGTATCTCCATGTTAAGCAAAGTATTGCCCGTNGGCNTGCTGTGTGACTCGCAAAATCNTGAAAACAAACNACTCTCTGAAGATTAACATGCCACTGGAATGTTAATCCGTATGATTTGCGTAGACTTGGCCGGTTGATATGAGTTACTCTCTTGGGACACCCANCCCCTTTCGTAATCTTCAGGATCGNATCTNTGAAATNAACGCGAANAACNTTATCCGGAATTCTGATNCTTTTTGCCGTCGNAGTNTCATTTCCGNCGTTCGTTCAGGCCAATGACTTTCGAATGGAAACAGAAGTTTTCATCGAGGGAGATTCTCATCCTGCCGCCACTAGCTTGACGCTCTTCAGTGGTACTACCGTTTATGATTTCTTGAGCGATGATAGTGCTCATGGAGANATTACNGTGTTTGACGTGAGACGTGGACGATTTGTTCTGATCGATACGCAGCGAAAGCTGAAGACGACTTTGACCAAAGATTATCTCATCAAGTTCCTTGAGCAGGTGAAGTCTCAGGCCAGCGAGGATGTGGTGACGAGGTTTGTGAGCCCAAAGCTTGCCCAGAAATTTAATCCATCGACGAAGACGGTCACCGTTTCAAGTGACCATCTCACCTATCAGGCGGTCGGGATTTCGGCCAAG
Organism: Planctomycetaceae bacterium; assembly: GCA_002705165.1. Classification (GTDB taxonomy): domain Bacteria; phylum Planctomycetota; class Planctomycetia; order Pirellulales; family Pirellulaceae; genus UBA721. The sequence continues at coordinate 10,874 of PAJC01000026.1, forward strand.
TGGGATCCGGCTATTCAACAATATCGGCATTTCGCAGATTGGATTGCCCGATTGAATAGCACTCGTATTGGTAATCTGCCACCCTATTCTCGCTTTGAATTGAATCGAGTGATGGCTGAGCAGAGATTAATGCCCAAGACCATTCAACGTACAGTCATGTTGGATCGAGTCGGACTTCGAAAGCAAGTTGTGCGTAGCGAGCACAGTATTCACTGGCAACTAACCAACTCTGATCGTAAACGTATTAGCTCAACAGGTAATCTGATGGCTGGTTGCAAAGAGGTTCCGATTAACGAATTTTGGCAAACCCAATCTCAAGTTTCCAAATAGTCTCAATTTGGGCCTTCAACTCGGGAACAAATAACAAGAACAAAAAGGTGCGGATTCGGTGCGAAAAATTGTCGAACTCTCTAGTTGCGGACGATTCAATTCCCATATACCGGATTAATGACTTCATAGAAATGCATCAAGAACTTTGTTTGGAATCCTCATAAAAACATCGTTACTAGCTAGCATTAGTGTTCTGATGTTGACGGTGCAGGTAAGTGGTCAGGAAGAGCAAGCCGACGTTCCAGTCGCGCCCATGGTTGATCCCAATCTGGATTCTCTGGAACTGGAAGTCGACGAAGATTCGGTGGATAAGTCGTCCGGGGTTATGTTAGCTAATAAGCAGGAGACTGAGCAGGAGACTGAGGCCCCGCCTGAAATCGATCCGATCGTTGTTGAAGGGGTGATTCCGTTTCCCACGACGCCGGATGGTATTTGGAACGATGATCGCTTGGACTCGATGCCACGCGGGTTGTTTGACGGCGGTCGACGCAGTAACTTTTCAAATTTTACCGCGCCCTCTAATCGCTCAGTTATTGATCTGCAAGATCTTCTTGAACGAGCTCCGGCGGACATGTTACAGGCATTGGAGCGAGAAACCGGTGTGTTGATGCAGCGTACTCAACGTGGTGCAGCCTCTCCATTTATTCGCGGTTTGACGGGGCAGCAGGTACTGATTCTGATTGACGGCATTCGCATGAACAATGCAACATTTCGAACCGGCCCTAACCAGTACTTTAATACGATCGACCCTGGGATGGTGGATCACATTGAAGTGATTCGTGGACCTCAAACGGTACTTTGGGGTAGTGATGCGATGGGCGGTGTGATCAATGTGGTCACCAGGCGTACTCCTGTGGATGCGTTACTAAACGATCCGCTTCGCACATGGACTTCACGATATTCCAGTGCTGATGGTGGGATTTACACCCGTTTGAATTATCAATTTCAAAAAGGAGCTACCCGAGTCTTTGCGGGGTCAGGTTATGGCAACTTTAATGATCTGGATCGTGGTGGCGACCTAGGGCGTCAGCCAGCGACTGCTTACTCTCAATACTCGGGTGACGTTCGGGTCGATCGGCTTATTACGGAGAATCAAGCCGTTACACTTTCAGTTCAACACTTTGAGCAACATGATGTTTTTCGCACAGACAGATTTCCCAGTCGACGGACGATCGTTGATCCCCAACAACGGAGTATGGCCTATGTTCGATTCCAGGGAACGGATATGGGGAAAATCTATGACAATTATATGCTCACATTTTCCATGCATCGCCAACGTGAGCAGGCTACTGATGCGCGTTCGGATAAGTCCTATTGGGATGACATGGAAACGGATAACTACTCCTATGGCCTCCAACTTCTCTTAGGGCGTGAACTGGAGAATGGGTGGAACCTGACTTATGGTGTGGACTCTTACCGTGATGTCGTAGATTCTTTCCGAAATCGATATGACAACCTGACCAACGAATTTGTTTCTTCTCCGACACCAAAGTATCCGGATGATGGACGCTTCCGCCAGACGGGGGCTTTCCTGCAGATTGATAAAGAGCTTAGTGACCGGCTGAGCTTTAACGGCGGTGTGCGATTTACCAGAGCCCATGCACAGGGAACTCCGATGGTTGATGTTGATCATGACAACGACCCCGCCACGGATCCGGAATCCCAGCCTGTCTTCATTTCCCCGACGTTCGATGACTGGTCGGCTGGTGGTGGATTGAATTTTAAACTGGACGAAAATACCGCGCTGGTCGGATCTGTTTCAGAAGGGTTTCGAGCTCCNAATCTGGATGATCTGGCTGCNAATAATGATAACGTGCAACAAGCCGCCGCTGATACTCCCAGTGTTGATTTGCGGCCGGAGCGTAGTCTGAGTTATGAGCTCGCCTTGCGAAAAGAAGTGGATGATATGCGTTGGCAGGCCTCCGTGTTTTGGACCAATATTGACGANATGATATTGAGAACGCCAGCTGGAACATCCAGTGAGAGTATCCTGTTTTCAAGAAGTAATCGTGATGCGGAAGTCAACGGAGTTGAATTTGCAGCGGAAAAACGATTGTCCACGAACTGGACTGCTTATGGAAACTTCTCTTATATCTATGGCCAGGATTTGGAACTTGAGGAACCGTTGTCACGTATTCCTCCCACTCAGGGGGTCGTTGGACTACGATGGCGTCATAGCGAAAAATATGAGTTTGTTGATATCTACTCCTGGCTTGTGGATAAGCAGGATCGCCTGAACTTTCAGGATATTTCGGATGGTCGAATACCTGACGGAGGGACGCCTGGGTACGGGACGATCAGCCTTAGATACGGNACTGAACTNAAGGAGAATCATCTCTTAAGGATCGAGCTCGAAAATATTCTCGATAAAGCCTATCGGGTTCATGGAAGTGGAGTCGATGGTGCCGGGTTCTCAGCAAATATACAGTACGGTTTCGAATTTTAGATTAAAACAGCCGGCGACTTGTTCAGGGTGTCTGGTGGGCAACGTTGACATGAATGGCACCACTCCGCTTGGCAATATCTAGAGCGTCTAAAAAGGCTGAATAAGGCATGTTCTGATCGCCCCGAATCGTGACTGATTTGTGGCTCGATTCGGTCAGCATCCNTTGAAGTTCTGACTTCAACGAAATAAGCGATGTCTTCGTGTTGTTTAAGTAGACATCGCCTTCTTCACTCAACGTGATGATAATTTCCAATTCGTTTTGACTGGTGCCCGCTGTTGCCGACGGCAATGTTAGTTGGATGGCAGGGGTCAGGAACGTAGATGACAACATGAAAAATATCAGNAGTTGAAAGATGCAGTCAATCAGAGGACTGAGTTCCATACGGATCGAGGGACGCCGCTGACGTTGAATGGACTTCACTCTGCTTCTCCCGCGCCAGCTGATTTATTGGGCAATAAAGAATCATNGGTTGCCAGCCACTCATTGATTCTTGAAGAGACCCAGGCCATCCGCAACGTTAAAGCTGCGATTTGGTTGTCCAGAAAGTGATAGGCGGCTAAAGTTGGTAACGCAACGACAAGGCCAAATACGGTTGTTAGCAGNGCCGTCCAAATGCCGGAGGCTAAATCTCCTGGCTGNACCTGCCCCCCTTGCTGTTCTATTTGATAGAACGCTTCTACCAATCCGATGACGGTACCTAAGAGTCCAATCATTGGNGCCAGAGTTCCGATAATCGACAACCAGTTAATTCGTGTTTCAAGTCGTGCGATTTGTTCAGAAGCTTCCCTGTTGACAATCTCTTCTCGGNTNTCCGGAGNCAATTCAGCATGNTGAAGGTGACAATCTGCCACATNGNCCAGTGGGTTCGATAATGTCTGTAGCCATTCTCTGGCAGACGAAAGATCTGTACGCGTTAGCTTGCTCTCCAATTCAGAAATAAATNGGTCATAATTGCTGCGATTGAGAANTAGCACGATAATNCTTTCGATCACCACACTAACGGCAACAATGGAACAGACCAGCAGAGGGTACATCACGAACCCGCCNTGCTCAAATAACTCGCCTAAGGTCTTTCCCCAAAACATGAATGGTAAGGAACCAATTTCTAAAACTAAAGAATTAATAAAGGGTGATTACTTATTAAGATTAACTCAAATCTGTTGTCTTGCTAGTAATCATGTCGTGAATCGAATTTGGTTATAAGAATACCACCGTTTGCCGGATTGGAGACGTAGTATTTGACGATATNATTAGATGGAGGAAATGATAAAGAAAATCATTTACGTTCTCACGAATAGAATTTCATGGGCGAAACAGGTTCGCTCCTCCTTGTTTTTTGGTTGATTGTCTACGTTGCAAAACCTGCTAAACACGAATTGGNTNTTTTTATTGCTNTTGACCGGGAGTGCGGTTGGGCATATGGCTATTGGTGGATTGAGCAATTCTCAGACGGAAGTAACAGTTGGAAGTATCCAGCAAGGTGAATCGTCTATCGCGATACAATTACTTGCTGCAACGCGGCCACCAGAAGAATCTTTCTTAGGTGAGCAGGAGTATACGGAGCAGNATNCTGNGCATANNNCGTCAGGANCCANANGATNTNAANCAGNTNGANNCNAAGCTGGAACANCAGGAAACCCCAGTNAGTNATTCCAAACTNATTCGACAGCAAGCCGAGCAAATCGTGGAAGTTGTAGAGGAGGCTTTGAGTCAACGCACGTCGGAGTACGAATCTAATACGTTGGGTGAGGAGAAAGTTGACATCCCCACTCAGCCGGGAAGTTTGTTACCTGCAAGAGCAATTCCTTTGAAAGCGAATGTGTCGGAGACAGCTCCGGTTCAGNTGAAAGCCGCCAGAGTTACCAATGGAATTCTAAATAGTCAGCCTGANAAGCCTGTAATCCAGAGGCCTGAATCTAAGAGGGCAAAAGAGCAAGATCAGGTTATTATGAATCCACTGAGTCGCGCTCGGTCGGTAGTGGAATTGGAGTTGGAGAGAATGNTTGCGGATAAACCGCCGCGAAAAGGNAACTCTGATTCTGACATCATTGTAGAGCCAATGGATGGTGCCAACGCTGCGCCTAGTCTCGATTCGCGTAACCCTTTAAATCGCCCGCCTATATTCCCCCAGGACCTGGTAAGTAAGGGAGTTAGCGGTACCGTAAAAATGGAAGTTATTGTCTTGCCAGATGGTAAGGTGAAGTCAACTCGAATCGTCTTGACCACAGGTTCGGAAAAGCTCGATCAACTTGCGCAGGAGGCTGTCTCCAAATGGCAGTTTAACCCTGGTTTGACCAATGGTCAGACGGCAACAAAGAGAGTGATCGTACCCATCACTTTCAAAATTGAAAAACAACGGGCCGGTGTACTTCAACGGAAGTAGAGTATGATTGTGGCCGTCAGGTACCGGACTTTAAGCGAAGGGAACTACTTCTTGCCAAGTCGTCGCTGACGTCGAAAGAATTCGGTCAGAATTTTGCCACAGGGTTCGTGCATGACCTTGCTAACCACATCACATTGATGGTTCAAACGGTTATCATTTAGCAATTGGTACAGCGATTCCGCTGCTCCCCCCTTAGGATCACTCGCTCCATACACGACCCAAGGTATGCGAGATTGAACAATCGCTCCGGCACACATGCAACAGGGCTCAAGTGTTACATACAAGGTGCAGTTTTCCAGTCGCCAGTCACCTAACGCCTCCGCAGCCTGGGTAATGGCAATCATCTCGGCATGAGCTGTCGGGTCGTGTAACTGTTCGCGTTGATTGTGAGCGGCTGCAATGATTTGGTTGTTATGCACGATGATCGCGCCAACAGGAACCTCATCCTGAGCGGCAGCGGCTTGTGCCTGTTGTAGGGCATGCTGCATGAAGAACTCATGACGTAGCATGTCATTTACGGGAGAATTGTCGTCAAAGCTATGAAACATTGGCTGGTGTTGAGTCTTATTTAGCTTTCAGTTCCCGGATTTGAATCATCTTATAGGAAGCCTTGG
>PAJC01000027.1 GCA_002705165.1 Planctomycetaceae bacterium
TGCCGGCAAGCAGTCAGGGGACGACAATTTTCCCTCAACGTGAGAACCCTATTGAGAATCTAACCGCACGAGCCAAGTTTATTACCACAGAAGGTGAACAAAGCGGTTTGCAGTTGCTCAATCGAATTAATAAGAAATATGCCGATCAGCGTCCGGGAGACTCACGCCTGGATGCTCGCATTGAAAGTTATGAATTAGCAGCACGCATGCAGTTGAGTGCTCCCGAAGTTCTGGACATTTCCAAAGAGCCCGCCCATATCCGGAAAATGTACGGTCTGGAAAATGAAGGTGCCACCTATGGTCCGGAGATTAATGTTCCGGAAGAAGCAGAGTATTTTGGCCGCAAGTGCCTGATTGCCAGGCGGCTCTTAGAAAAAGGCGTTAGGTTTGTCCAAATTTGGTCTGGGAATGACAACGGATTCCCACGACGAAACTGGGATAGTCACGAGGATATTTCGAGAGACCATGGACCACTTGCCAAAGGCATGGCGATTGGAACAGCGGCGTTGATAAAAGATCTCAAACAACGCGACATGCTTAAAGATACTTTGGTGCTTTGGACAACGGAATTTGGCCGTATGCCTAGTAGTCAGGGAAGCAAGGGGCGGGATCACAATCCATTTGTTTTTACCAACTGGCTTTGCGGAGGCGGCACAAAAGGTGGCGTTACTGCAGGTGAATCAGATCAGTGGGGCTTCAAGCCATTGGATCGTGAAAACCCGACCCAAGTCTATGACATTCATGCTACGATGCTTCACTTACTAGGCATCGATCACAAGCGACTCACGGTTCGTAACAATGGTATCGATCGCCGGTTGACGGATGTCCACGGGCAGTTAATCGACGAGATAATTGCTTAGTATCAGCGCTAAGACGGGGATCGCATGGAACTCGGAAATTCTTTTGCCTAAACGTGGAATTCACTCCGCAGACGGTTTAGGATAAGTGCTTATCAAAATCAATAGACCACCCCTTTGCGGAGATAATCCCTTGAGACTTCAAAAGACAATCCTTTCGCTGACTCTGGCAGCATTCATTGCTGCTCCTGCATTTGCCGGCGAGTTAAATGTTCCACCGAAAGGCTGGAAAGCTCTATTCAATGGCAAAGATGTTGACGGTTGGTATGGATGGTCAACGAAAAATCCGGAAACCCTTTGGTCGATGACCGAAGAGGAACAGGCTGCCTACAAAAAAGAAAGCCGCAAAGACATTAACCAACACTGGTCAGTGAAAGAGGGGATTCTCGTCAATGACGGTTACGGGCTGTATCTGACAAGTGAAGCGGAATTTACAAACTACGAGTTGATGATTGACTATAAAACCGTAGCCGGTGCTGATAGCGGTATTTATCTCAAAGCAGTACCCCAGGTTCAGATTTGGGATTCCACCGACGAAAAGAAATTCGCTATCGGCGGTGACAAAGGATCCGGAGGTCTTTGGAACAATAGTAAAGGAGCGAAAGGGAAAGATCCTTTAGTACTTGCCGACAAAGCTTTTGGTGAATGGAACAGTTTCAAGATTCGCCAGATTGGAGCTCGCACTAGTGTGTGGCTGAATGGCAAGATGGTTGTCGATAACGCAATTATGGAGAACTACTTCGACCGCAGCCGCCCCATTTTCCCGAAGGGGCCCATTCAGCTGCAGACGCACGGCGGTGAAATTAGCTGGCGCAATGTTTTCGTTCGTGAAATCGGTTCAGATGAAGCCAACAAGATTCTTCGTGAATCATCCTCCAGTAAGGGTTTTAAATCGGTCTTCAATGGTAAAGACCTATCAGGCTGGGCCGGGGCAGTCAGTGAATACGAAGTGGTGGATGGCGCTATCCAGTGTCAAAAGGGTAAAGGCGGAAACCTTTATACCGAACAGAAGTACAAAGACTTTGTTGTCCGTCTGGAAATCAAAATGCCGGCGGCCGGTAACAATGGTTTGGCAATCCGCTACCCCGGAAGTGGCAACCCGGCCTATCAGGGCATGACCGAACTTCAGGTTCTGGATACCCAGTATCCAGGCAAGCTTGCTCCTTACCAGTATCATGGCTCAGTTTATGGGCTGATCCCAGCTGCACGTGGATATCTTTATGAAGCCGGTAACTGGAACTATGAAGAAGTGACGGTTCAGGGAACAAAGATCAAAGTCGAACTCAATGGCGCGGTGATTCTTGATGCAGATGTAGCCGAACTGATAAAAGATCCGGCAGTTCTAAAGAAGCACCCGGGATTGAAACTTCTGGAAGGCCATTTCGGATTTGCTGGCCACAATGATCCGGTTCAATTCCGAAACATTGAAATTAAAGAACTGAAGTAACAGCAGCAGCTGTTCTTGATCTAACGGAATTTATCGATAGGAATGAAGCCATGAAAGCGGCCTGGGTTCTTGCCTGCGCAGTTATCTCCCTTGTAGCTGCCAACCTATTTGCGCAAACCAATGTTTATCGAGACGGCCAGTTACCCAATGACCGTCGTCTTGGTGAACTGCGGCATTTGAATAACTACTTCCCTTTTGAGGTTCCGAAAACGACCGCGGCGTGGGAAGCAAGACGTGATCAACTACGAATGCGTTTGCGAGTTGCATTAGGGCTGTGGCCACAGCCGGCGAAGACACCTTTAAATGTGGAGATGTATGGAAAGTCTGTACGCGATGGATTCACGATAGAGAAAGTTAATTTTGAAAGTTATCCCGGGCACTTTGTATCAGGCCTTTTGTTCCGGCCGGAAAATATAGCAGGTAAGTTGCCTGCTGTACTAACTCCACATGGTCATGGTGGCCGCATGCAGGATCACGGCGACAAAATTACGTCGTTCATTGAAACGGGGGAAGAGAAACATAAAAATTCCGGCAGGTATCCGAAGTTGGCTCGTTGTGCGCAATTGGCCCGTATGGGATGCATTACCTTCATTTATGATATGGAAGGATATGTCGATTCATTGCAAATTCCAATGGAAGTTTCCCATCGGCTCAATGACCGTCGGGCCGAGCTTGAATCCCCAACACAATGGGGGTTCTTTTCAGCTCAGGCCGAAATGCGAATGCAAAGCATCATGGGGGTTCAGACTTGGAATTCAATTCGGGCGTTGGACTTTCTGGAGTCGTTGCCGGATGTGGATGTCGAGCGTATCGGGATTACCGGTGGAAGTGGTGGTGGAACCCAGACCATTCTGCTTGGTGCTTTAGACCCTCGTCCAATCGTCTCCTTTCCACAAGGTATGGTGTCCACCTCGATGCAGGGAGGATGCCCTTGTGAAAACTGTAGTCTGTTACGAGTGGATACTGGCAACGTGGAACTAACAGCTTTGTTTGCTCCACGGCCGATCGCAATGACAGGCGCGAATGACTGGACCAAGGAAATTCAAACGAAAGGTTATCCCGAACTTCAGCAACTCTACAAAATGGTCGGCGATGTGGAAGATGTCTTCTGTATTTCCTATTTGAACTTCGGTCACAACTATAACTATGTCACTCGACGCCATATGTATCACTGGTTCAATCAGCATATGAAACTTGGGCTCGAGCAACCAATTGTCGAGCATGACTGGAAGCCACTGACGGTTGATGAATATACGGTTTGGGACGACAAACATCCGGCACCAGAAGCGGGCGTCTCGCATGAGATTAAACTGCTAAAAGTGATCGATCAGGATAGTAGTCACCAGATTGCTCAGGCTCTAAGATCATCGGAAAATAAGGTGGAAGCGCTCCAGGCCCTTCATGGTAAGGCGCTCAAAGCAATTGTTGGTCGGGGCTTGTCTTCGATGGATGAGATTAGTCGTGAAAAGGTCGGTAAGTTTGAACGAGATGGTTATTGGGAATTCACAGATAGACTCAGATATGAGTCCGCTGAGGAGGAAATTCCGGTCGCGTCATTTTATCCAACGACTAAGCAATGGTCCGGCACGGTCGTTATCTGGGTTGATGGCGAAGGTAAATCCGGGATGTATGGCAATGACGGTAAGCCCAACGCTGAAGTTGCCGCGCTGCTGGAATCCGGAGCTTCTGTGATTGGTGCGGACCTGCTGTATCAGGGTGAGTTTCTTAAANATGGTATGCGNCTGGACCAGCANCGATTGGCCACGACCACCTCAAGAAAAATNCCNGCGTATACCTANGGCTANAACGACGCCTTNTTCGTCCAACGGGTTCACGATNTGCTAACACTGATTTCATTTGTCGCTAATGACCAACATGGAACGAAAAAGATTGTTCTGGTGGGAGCTAACGGTGCGGGCCCCATTGCGGCCACCGCTCGGGCATTGGTTGGCGAGGTTGTGCAAACGGCTATCATCGATACCCAGGGATTTCGGTTTGGTGCGATCACTCAATATGATGACGTGGACTTCTTACCAGGCGCGATTAAGTACGGAGANTTACCGGGCATCTTGGCCCTGAACGCTCCTCATCGGTTGATTGTCGTGGGCGAAGAGACCCCGGCATTCACCAGGGCGATATATGGAGTGAACGCGACGCGNGTGAAATCTGCGAAATCGATTTCTGAAGCGTTTTAGAAANCGCGGACTCCTNTGAAGGGCTTAAGGNANAAAGATNATGAGCAAACTAAACCGACGACAAATGCTTTCNACGACAGCCGCCGTAGGGAGTGCTTTAGCGGTATCCCAGGNTCAGNCTGAGGAGNCTGAAAAGGAAATCAAAGTGAGTAAACGAATCCGGCGNGTNGCTAAAAATGGCAATATTAAACACTCGATTGTAGCCTGGTGCTTTCAGGATTTTTGGAGTCCGGATGAATTGATGCCGATTGCCAAAGAGATGGGATGCGACAGTGTCGAACTCATGGATTCTAAATACTATCCGGATTTAAAAAAGAATGGCATGGAGTGTGCGATTGCGGGAATTGATATTGGCGGCCCTCCGTTTATGCAGGGGTTCAATAATCCTAAATACCATGACCTGGTAATCGCAGCCACGAAGAAGTCCATTGACGAATGTAAGGAGTTTGGCTGGAAGAAGGTCATTGCTTTTACAGGATACGAAGAAGGACTTACGAAAGAAGAGGGCGCGGCGAACTGTGTCAAAGGTTTTAAGGAAGTGGTTGGATATGCGGAAAAGGCTGGCGTCACAATCTGTCTGGAGCACCTTAATACTCGAGATGACACTCATCCCATGAAAGGCCATCCGGGTTATCAAGGCGATGATGTTGAGTACTGTATCGATATCCTCAAAAGTGTTGGCTCACCAAATCTGAAATTACTATTTGATATCTATCATGTCTCCATCATGAATGGCGATGTGATTCGTCGAATTCACGAACATAAAGATTGGCTTGGACATATTCATACGGCCGGTAATCCAGGTCGTGCTGAATTGGATGACCAGCAGGAAATTAATTACCCCGCTTGTATGCAGGCTTTGGTCGACATTGGCTATACAGGCCACGTAGGTCATGAGTTCATTCCAACGAGAGATCCGGTTGCAGGATTGTTACAGGCCATTGAATGGTGTGACGTTTAGGTCGATTTGAATTCCAATCATTGAAGTCGATATTTCACGCTCGCCGAGTTTGAGGTTAAAATTGAGGAATGAAGAACCTCGTAACAATTACCTCGGTTGGTCTTTGCCTCTTACTGGCGATGGCTTCTGCAGTGCAGGCCACCAGACCCGGCGGGACTCGAAAATTTAATTCGACCGTTTTGCCTATTTTGCAGGCTAAGTGCTTTGGATGCCATGGTGCGGATGTTCAGGAAGCAGACNTCCGTTTAGACAATCTTTCCACCGACTTTCTTGCAGATCGAGCTGCTGCAACCGCCTGGCACGAGGCAATGCATGTCTTGAATAAGGGCGAGATGCCACCTGAAGAAGGCGAGCCTTTGACCGGCAAAGAGCGTAGTATTCTCGTGAACTGGATACGAAGTGAAATTGATCGCGTGAAGGCCGAACTTAAGAGCACTGGTGGCCGGGTAGTTCTACGTCGTCTCAATCGTACCGAGTATCAAAATACAATGAGGGATCTTTTGGATCTCGAAATGGACTACGCCCGTGATTTACCTCGCGAAGGCGCCTCCCCGGATGGTTTTAAGAACAATGGGCAGTCACTGCAGATGACAGCGATTCAGCTGGAGTATTACCTTGATGCAGCCCGTCGAGCTTTAGATCGAGTGATTGTGACTGGTGAGCCACCGGAAATCTTCGAGCATACTTTCGAAAAGAGTAATGTTGGTGATAAGTGGTTTAATTACGAAGTATCCAATTACCTTGGACGTTGGCAAGGCTTTTACGGCAAGATGGTGGATGCTTATCCCGAAGAAGGTGATTATCTGGTAACCGTGACGGCCCGGGCAGATCTTCCCAAAGAGAGGGGAGCTCCATTGATGGAGGTTTCGGTTGGCTATCGTCCCGATACTGAGCAGATCTGGGAAGTTACTGAAACGGTCGAAATTACTCAATCTGAATCGACGACTTATGAGTTTACAGGGCGCGTGGAAAATCATCCGTTACCCGTTCGCGGGCAGGGAAAATTCCCGGGGTTGGTGGTAAGAGTTCTTAACCAATATGATGATGAAGCAAGTAAGCCTAAGGAAGTGGAACTGGAACGTGATGGTAAAAAGAAGAAGGGTTTTCCGGCAGAAGAAGGTTACCCCGTTATTCATATTGAAAAGGTGACCTTCAAAGGCCCTGTTTATGATCAATGGCCTCCTCAGCGACATCGTGACATACTGTTTGATTCTGAAATGCGGGAAATTGACGAGCAGGCTTATGTTGCGCTGGTGATGGAACGATTTTTGAAACGAGCCTTTCGCCGGCCAGCGACTCAGGCAGAAGTCCAGCGATTTGTAGACTTTTATCTTTCGATTCGTGGAGACTTCCCAAGTTTCGAAGAGGCGATGAAAGAGACGCTGGCAATGGTGTTGATTAGCCCGCCGTTCTTATATCTGGTCGAGCCCTCGCAGGATAAAAAGCGGGATCTGGACGACTGGGAACTGGCTTCTCGCTTGTCCTATTTCCTATGGAGCACAATGCCGGATCAGGAGCTATTTGATCTGGCAGCATCGCGTCAGCTTTCCAGACCGGCAGTCTTGGCGGCTCAGGTAGAACGAATGTTACAGGATAATCGCGGCTGGCGGTTCTATCAGCAGTTTACAGACCAATGGTTGAAGCTGGAGAATACTGCTCAAATTGCAATCGACACTGGGACCTACAAAGGATTCCAGAAAGAGCTTAAGGAAGAAATGTTGCAGGAGACACGACATTTCTTACGCCACTTGATTTTGAATAACCTTAGTGGGTTGAATTTGCTCGATGCGGATTTCACGATGCTCAATGANCGACTTGCTCGCCACTANGGAGTAGCTGGCGTCGTCGGAAACACTTATCGNCAGGTCGCTCTGGCCGATGAGACACGTGGTGGNTTGTTGGGTCAGTCGAGTGTTTTAATGTTGGGCTCAACGGGAAAAGATTCCCATCCCATTCGCCGAGCTGTTTGGTTGAGAGACAGGTTATTAAATGATCCTCCGGCCCCACCTCCACCAGATGTCCCGGATCTTGATGAAATGAACCCCGATTTTGCTAAGCTTTCCGTTCGTGAACAACTAGAAGTCCATCGTGACAAAGAGTCTTGTGCCTCATGTCACCGTGGTATTGATCCCTGGGGCATCGCTCTGGAGAACTTCGATGCGATAGGATTGTTCCGTACGGAGGTGCATCAAAAACCAGTGGTTGCNACGGATACGCTGCCCAATGGTACAGAGTTAGATGGTGTGGTTAGCCTGAANAAATATTTGGTNGAAAATCGNAGTCATGATTTCTCGAGAGCNCTGGTATCCNGACTGACNGTCTATGCGTTAGGTCGCAATCTAGAGTTAAGTGATGAGGATTTAATTGACGATTTAACNAATGAGTTTGAACGTAATGATCATCTGATTCTGGCTTTGATCCAAAATTTAGTTGCCAGCGAAGCATTCCAGACTAAATAGTCTTTGGTGGCAATTAACCTGTACGTTAAAATGGATATTTGAGACTATTAATGTGACTTAATACCGCACGGATATAGAAATAACCTGTGAGACAATCATTATGAAATCATGGCACTTAGATCGTCGTACGTTCCTGCTTGGTAGTGGTGTTTCCATGGCGCTTCCTTATATGGAAGCAATGGGTGAACAAGCTCAGGCAGGAGATCTGCCAGCCCGCATGTGCGCGATGTATTTTCCATTCGGTATTAGCTTGCCGAAAGAGGACAGTGACCTGCATAAGTGGCGTTGGTTCCCCAACGGTGAAGGTAAAGAGTTCACTTTTAATGAGAGCTTGAAGTCACTGGAGTCTGTTCGCAAGTCGGTCACTGTGATTGGTGGGATGTCCCACCCGAATGGCCGCCGTATGGGCGGTCATGATACTGGTGACACATTCCTTACAGGTGCCCTGTTCGATAAGAAGCTTTTGCATAATACCGTGTCAGTTGATCAGGTCGCGGCAAATGCTATTGGTAGCCAGACTCGATTCTCATCGCTGACGATGAGTACAGATGGTGGTGTTGGTGAGCCAACGCGATCAAGTACTTTGAGCTATGACGATAAGGGGCGTCCGGTCCCGGCCTTGAATCAGCCAGAGATGATTTTCAATCGCATGTTCGGCTCAGCGGATGCTGACTTGCAACGTAATCATCGCCGTCTTCGAAGTGCCAGCAGCATGTTGGATTTGGTGCTTGAAGATTCAAATTCACTTCGCCGCCGGTTGGGCCGACGAGATCAGGAAAAGCTCGATGAGTACCTTTCTTCTGTGCGGCAGATAGAGCAGCGAGTGAAGAATACTCAGAAGTGGCTTGATATTCCACTTCCTTCACTAACAGATGAAGAACGAACTGTTTTAAAGCTGAACGCTGACGCCGAAGCACCCAAAGAATATATGCGAACCATGTATGACTTAATGTGGTTAGCCTTTAAGACAGACTCAACCAGGGTTGCAACTTACCAGATCGCTAGCATGGCGGATGCTTCNAGCGTCGCCGGNCCTTTTCCGTTCCGNGAAGGATTCAAAGCGAATCTTCACTCNCTTGCNCATGGCTGGAATAAGCCGGAGGGAGCAGTGGCTCTNGGNGAATGGGACAAATTTATGGTGGAACAGNTGACTTATTTTCTGGAACGGCTGCANGCAACTCAGGAAGGCGATGGGACGCTNCTTGATCGGACGATGGTTCTCTACGGTAGCAGTAATAGTACNACTCACAACAATAGTAACTANCCATTAGTGTTTGCGGGCGGTAACAAGCTGGGGCTGACGCATAATCAGTACCTCAAAGTGCCCAATGATGTACCCATGTCCAATTTGTTTGTGACCATGCTAAACAAGATGGGTGTGGATACTCCGGTATTCAAGGATAGCACGGGTGAACTTTTGGGCGTTCAGGCCTAGAGTTTTTGCAGCGNGNGAGTTTTGTTGGCNGNCACAANAATTAGCCTCNAAATGTTCGCAAATTCACGTTAAGATAAAGGCATGAGACCTTCCCGCCTTTTACAATANCTTGCTNTTCTTTTAGCAAGTGTGACACCGTTGCTTGCNGCAGGTGCCNTTTCCTATGAGAAAGANGTGCGCCCCATCCTGAANGCCCATTGNTTCCACTGCCATGGCGAAGAGGAAGAACTCGGTGGGGGGCTCGATTTAAGGCTCAAGCATTTGATGTTGACCGGTGGCGATTCCGGGCCAGCAATCGTTGAAAGCCAACCGGATCAAAGNCTCTTNGTTGAATATCTCTCCACNGGCCTGATGCCTCCGGAAGATGTTGCTGTGCGCCCCACGGAAAAGGAAATCNCCACNATTATCAGTTGGATCGCCGGTGGGGCAACGATCGAGGGCATTGAACCAGTGACAATTGATNGTGGTTTTTATATTACTGAACAAGAGCGCCAGTTCTGGTCGTTCAAACCNGTCATTCGGCCAGTATTACCAACCGTCATCGATTCCCAGTTGGCACGGAATCCAATCGACTTGTTTCTCNTGGATAAACTTGAAAAAGCTGAGCTTACGTTCTCGTCCCAGGCCGAGCGTGAAGTGTTGATTCGCCGAGCTTATCTGGATCTGACAGGATTGCCACCAACCCCACAGGCAGCACAATCTTTCGTAGCTAATGATGATCCGGCAGCGTATGAAGACCTCATCGATCAATTACTCGCTATGCCGCAATACGGTGAACGATGGGGCCGCCATTGGCTGGATGCTGCAGGGTATGCGGACTCAGAAGGTCAGGCGGATGCTGACGTTGAACGGCCGTGGGCTTATTTCTACCGAGACTANGTGGTGAAGTCGTTCAATCAAGGCAAACCATATGATCAATTCATCCAGGAACAACTTGCCGGAGATGAATTGATTGGCAGCCAGATTGCAGACATGACAGCAGAGCAAGTCGAAATGCTTNCNGGGACAGGTTACTTAAGAATGGTGGCGGACGGTACTGGATCCGGCACAGGAGATGACGAAGGGCGTAATGCCGTTGTCAGCGACACGCTGAAAATGGTCACGTCATCACTGACAGGACTCACGGTTGGATGCGCTCAATGTCATCATCATCGCTACGACCCAATTTCGCAAAAGGACTATTATCGNATTCGAGCGATCTTTGAACCNGCTCTTAACTGGAAGNCATGGAAAGCCCCTCAAAATCGNCAGATTTCACTNTATACCCAGGTTGATCGAGAAGCGAAGGCGTCGACCGAAGCCAAGATCAAAGAAATCGAAGCGGAACGGGTTAAAAANCAGCAGGAGTATATTGATANGACNTTTGANAAGGAAATCGCGAAGTTACCAGAGGNTGTTCGGCNGTCNGTTCGGGATGCTCACATGGTTGNNGAGAAAGATCGANCAGAAGAACAGAAAGCTCTGATCAAGAAATACCCNAGTACCGTNGTTACACCNGGCAACCTTTATCTTTTCGATCGNCCNGCNTCGGACGACCTGAAGACNTATACAGNGCGTCAAACNAAACTTCGNGAGGAATTAAAACCTGAAGAGTTCCTNCGGGCCTTAACGGAGCCCGTGNCCGAGCCACCGNTTACCTATGTATTNTCCCGCGGNAACTTTGATAGTCCATTGGATTCTGTNGAACCNGGCGAATTATCTGTNCTNAGTGGTTTGGCNGCCAATGANATNNCTTCNAATGAAGAATCNCTGACNACGACTGGACGACGACTGGCATTTGCAAAGCTACTGACCAGCGGCGAACACCCGTTGGTGGCACGCGTCATGGTGAACCGAATTTGGTTGCATCATTTTGGTACGGGCATCGTTGATACGCCCGGCGACTTTGGGATCCTGGGCGGCCGACCCAGTCACCCGGAATTACTAGACTGGCTCGCTGATGAATTCATTCAAAGTGGCTGGGACGTTAAGCATCTTAATCGATTGANCATGACTNCGGCGGCCTACCAACAGATTTCTACACGCCACGATAAGGGCAATGAAGTGGATCGACAGAAACGCCTTTTGTGGTCGATGCCCGTGCGTCGTATGGAAGCAGAGGTCGTGCGGGATACCGTATTGGCAGTGTCAGGTATGCTTGACTACCAAATGGCTGGGAAACCGATTCCAGTGATGGCTGATAGAACAGGTCAGTGGGTCATTGGCAAAGAGAACTTGAATGCCGGAAGACCTGGGCCGGTCATCGAAATGGAAGGCCAGCAGTATCGTCGCAGTTTGTACGTGCAGGTGAGACGAAGTCGGCCATTAGCGGTGTTGGAGCCATTTGATTTGCCAGAGTTGGCTCCAAATTGTACACAACGTCCGTCTTCGACCGTGCCGACTCAATCACTCGAACTGCTTAATAGCGATTTTGTAACTGCTCAGGCACGTTTTTTTGCGGTGCGTCTAACCAATCGCAGTCAGGATATCGAAACTCAGGTGTCTGAAGGCTGGCAACTGGCGTTTAGTAAAGAGATTTCCGCTGAAGAAAAGGCCGAGGCGATTGANTTCGTCACGCAAATGCAGGCTTTGTTGACCAAGGAATACGAAACGAAGCAATTGAATGATGATCCCATCATCGATGCTGTCGCCGTCTTCTGCCAGGCACTGCTAAGTAGCAATCAATTTCTCTATATCGAATAGGTTTTCCCGCTATGGACAAGAAGACAACTCGACGAGATTTATTAGGCTCCGCCGGTATGGGTTTGGCGGGGTTATTGACCGCGATCAATCTAAAAGATCAGCGTTTGCTGGCCAATCCTGCCAAGCCCGACTTGGTCGGAAAGAGTTTTAATACTGCTGAAAAGCCGGCACCGAAATCGGCCAAAGCAAAAGCCATGATCTCTTTGTGGATGCAGGGCGGCCCCAGTCAAATTGATATGTTTGACCCTAAAGAAGAATTGATGAAACGTGATGGGGAAACATTCCCAGGGGACATCAAGTACGATAATGCGGCGCAGGCCAGTTCCAAAATTATGGCACCACCCTGGAAGTTCCGGCCTCATGGTGAGTGTGGCATGGAGATGTCTGAATTAGTGCCTCATATGGGATCGATCGCTGATGATATCACCCTGATACGTTCGATGCATACCGGAGTTAATAATCATGGCCAGAGTATCCGGGCGATGAACAGCGGTACAACAGCTGCGATGCATCCGGTGCTAGGCAGTTGGTTAACCTACGGACTCGGTGGTCAAACCAGTAGTCTTCCTCCTTACATGGCACTGATCGATCCCGGGCAATTGCCCGTAGACGGTGTGGGTAATTGGCATAACGGTTACCTTCCTTCGATTTACCAGGGAACCGTGATTCGCCCAACCGAGCCACGCATNTTGAATCTCACTCCNCCACCCCGACTTGAGGGTGCTCCNCAGAANGAACTCCTTTCGTATCTTCAGCAGTTGAACGAGTCAGANCTTAANCGGAANCCAGGTGAATTTGATTATCAGGCTCGTATCGACATGTATGAATTGGCCGCTCGCATGCAGACGGCTGCCGTCGAAGCAATGGATTTAAGCGGTGAAACGGAAGAGACAAAGAAGCTCTATGGCATTGACCAACCAGAGACCAAGGACTTTGGTACTCGGTGCCTGATTGCTCGCCGAATGGTNGAACGGGGAGTGCGATTCGTGCAGGTTTTTACACAGAACCAATTTTGGGATCATCACGGATCCATACTAAAGTCGCTCCCTAATGCTTGTATGAAGGTAGATCAACCGTCAGCAGCATTGGTGACAGACTTGAAACGCCGCGGCTTAATCGATGAGACGATTGTACATTGGGGTGGCGAGATGGGTCGGCTTCCGGTGATTCAAAATGATACNGGGAAGCAGAATATTGGNCGTGACCATAATACCTATGGNTTTACCCAATGGGTGGCCGGCGGTGGATTCAAAGGTGGTTATGTTCATGGAGCAACGGATGAATTCAGTCATAAAGCGGTTGAAGATATCGTCAATCACTATGACTACCATCACACATTATTTCACCTTTTTGGTCTCGATCCGGAAGCACTCCATTTTGAACATAATGGCCAAAAACGACGTCTTATTCAGCCTGACCAAAGTAAGGTGATAACGAAGTTACTGGCCTAAACCCCCTCGATTGGGGAAGGTGAGAGCTGGTTTTGAGATGGCTTGATCGCCGATTCTTATAGTGTCGGATTAGGGTGTCTGATATTATTTAATAAGCCTCAAGCATTTGCCGTGCCTTAATTGAAATTGGAAAAACGATGAGTCAAAAGTACTGTGATGGAGTGAGTCGCCGTAACTTTCTTGAGGTCGGCGCGTTATCTGGTCTGGGGCTTGCTTTGCCGCAGTTTCTTCAGGCAAAGGCTGCACAAAAAACCCCAAACAACTGCATACTGATTTGGACTCGGGGTGGTACAAGNCATCATGATACGTTGGATCCAAAGCCTGACGCACCTACCAGTGTTCGTGGTGAGTTTGGTGTTATTGATACTGCTCTGCCAGGAGTGAAATTTACTGAGGTTTGTCCCAACCTGGCCAAACACGCTGATAAGTTTTCTGTATTGCGTGGTTGGAATCCTAAAAACGGCAGCCACGGGCATGCGGATCANTATGTGATGAGTGGGCGCAAGTTTAATCAGGCCATTGGTTACCCCACATATGGCAGTGTTGTTAGTCAGTTCCATGGCTTCAAAACTGCGATGCCTCCGTTCATTCAATTGGGCGACCAAATAGACCGTCGGTTCGGCGGTGGNACGTCGGGCATTTTGGGTCTGGAATACAACCCCTTCGAAATCTCATCAGATCCATCTGCCGAAAGNTTTGTNGTTCGCGATATTACTCCTCCTCAGGGTGTGACATTCGAACGCATTGATCGTCGCAAGAATGCTCTATCGAAGCTGGATGCTCTTCAACGTAAGAATGACCTGCAGCAGGAAGCCTTTGCTGCATTGGACGAGCATTACGAAGCNGCTTTGAATATGATCACAGCGCCGGAAACGAAGAAAGCTTTTGCCATTGATTCTGAAGAAGAGACATTGCGCGAAGCCTATGGTAAAAACCGACTTGGTCAAAGTTGTTTGATGGCCCGTCGCTTAATCGAATCCGGAGTGCGNTTTGTAACGGTGACCGATGGCGGTTGGGACACCCACCAAAACAACTTCAAAGGTCTCAAGGGACGTATGCCTCCTATTGATCAGGCAATTCCTCAATTGATTCTTGANCTTGAGCAACGNGGGTTATTAGAGACAACACTTGTTTGCTGGTTCACCGACTTCGGTCGTACTCCCAAGATCAACTCAGCCAGCGGTCGAGACCACTGGGCAAGCACAGGGTTTGCTTTAATGGCTGGAGCTGGAGTACCTGCAGGAACAATTTTAGGCGCCACTGATAACGAAGGCGGCTATGTTTCCAAGGATGAATACTTTACGGAAGATATCGCTGCTACGGTTTACTCTAAGTTGGGAATGCCAACAGATATGATCGCTCACGCTCCTGATAGTCGACCAATTCGTTTAATCGAAGGTCGTCCAATCAAGGAATGGATGTAAGGGGTAATCAACATGTTTAAGTTTACAGGTAAATCAGTNAGGCATTGTGATGGTGTCTCCCGCCGCGACTTTTTGACGGCAGGTGCGGCTGGTATGGTTGGCCTGACGCTTGCAGACTTATTGCGTCTCGAAGCTCAGGCTGGCATTGGGTCATCCAATAAAGCGATCGTNAATATCCACCTCGATGGTGGTCCGCCACAGATGGATACGATTGATATGAAGCCAGAGGCTCCCGCCGAGACTCGTGGTATTTTTCAGCCGATGGCGACCAATCTGCCTGGTTTCCAGATCTGTGAATTGATGCCGCAGATGGCTCAACANGCAGATCAGTTTGCGTTTGTTCGTAGCATGGTTGGTGCGGAAGGTCGTCACGACGCATTCCAGTGTATGTCCGGTTTTTCTACGAAGGACATGGAAGGCTTTGGCGGTCGTCCTGCGATGGGATGTGTACTAACGAAGTTGCTTGGCAAGGTCACGGATCCAGCGCCAACGTATGTCGACCTGATGCAGGGGCGTCCTTTGGTTCGTAACAGCAGTCGCCCAGGTTTCTTGGGGCCATCTTACAAACCTTTCCGCCCGGATCTTTCCGGTATTTTCAGCCGCCCGCTAGAGACGGGGATGCAGGGCGAATTGTCCCGATTAGGTTCAAATCATACGACCAGCCTTTCGCTTAATGCCGAGTTAAATGCGGATCGTCTTGCTAATCGCAATACACTTTTAGCCGGACTCGATAAGATTCGCCGTGAAGTCGATGCTAGCGGTATGATGGACGCGATGGATCGATTCTCGCAGCAAGCGACCGGNATTNTGTTGTCAGGACAGTTTGCCGATGCTCTGGATCTGTCAAAAGAGGATCCTAAGGTGGTGGAGCAGTATACGCCAAAATGGTCCGTCAGCAGTCAACGGTTTTCCACGGCGGATGAACCGAAAGCAGCCTTAAAATTATTAATGACTCGGCGACTACTGGAGGCCGGCGTTCGATGTATTAGTGTTACCTTTAGCGATTTTGATACACACTCGGACAACTTCAACCGGATGAAATATACGTTGCCAATTGTTGACCATGCGATTGTAACGTTTATGAAAGATCTGCAGTCACGAGGGATGCTCGATGATGTTTCGATTGTTCTCTGGGGTGAATTTGGGCGTACGCCAAAGATCAATGCCAAAGCAGGCCGTGACCATTGGCCTCGTGTAGCCCCGGNAATCTTCGCTGGAGGCAAGATGAAAGTTGGTCAGGTAATCGGCTCGACCGACAAGCTTGCCGGTGAAGCAACCAGTCGCCCAATACATTATCAAGATGCCCTNTACACGCTCTATCACAATCTCGGCATTNCTGCCGATCGTACGACAATTGATGATCCAACAGGCCGCCCTCAATATTTACTTGACCGCGGCAGGATCATTCCTGAGTTGGTTTAGTTTTTGCTAATCAGATTGGTTTCAGCTACATCCATTCTTAAGGTCAGAGATNAAGCTGTCTGCCAGCATTTTTGTTNCTTGTGGCAGATATAATACAGACCCACATACAATGTGGCCCATTTAACACTGGCNCGGGTAATGACTAATCGTTGATCATAGATGATTAGTGCAACGTCTCTTCTGTCGTTTTTGTCCGGAGCCAAAATCCATGCGTCTTTTATTAACAAGCGTTGTTTTATTAACGTTACTTGTTTTATCCCCTGCGTCCGACGCGCAGGAAAAGCCGGAGCTTCAAAAANTAGTATCACCATTGGTGGGAACGTGGGTCTCAAAATCTGATGTGGGATCTACGATGGTTCGNTACCGGAAGGATGGTTGGTTTATTTCGGCTCATTACTTCTCAGCACCATTTTCTTTGACTAGCAATAGTGTTTGGGCTGTGGGCCATTGGGCCTTAGATGACGACTCGCTGATTCTTCACCGACTTGCCGGCAGTGATGGACTGGAACTGGTTCCCGAAAAACGCCAATTGGCGTTAAAAGAACTAACGGCGAACAACTTACTGATAGCCAATGTTCCGTCAGGCGGCCAGGCATTCGAAAAAATGGANGANGTCCCTGCCCCAATCGAATCTCAGTTGTCAGGCGCCGTGCTAAAACGGCAGGTTTATGAACAACAGAAACTAATTTTGCCGGAAGACGCCAAAAAAGATGTTGAGTCTTATGTAAGTTTCCTCATCAATCAAGGAAGAACAATGCAATATTACCTTTCACCCGGCGGAGAGTTTTTGGGTTCAATTGGAGAGGAGAATGATGACTTGATTGGGAAATGGGAAAAGTCGGGCGATTTCCTGATAGTCTCAGGAATAACCGAAAAACGAAAAGTGGCAATTCTGATGGAATTAAAAAAGATCGATGGACGGTACAAAATATTTAATGCGGAAGCCAATGGCATGGCGGCGCCAGACATCTTCANACTTACCCCCTTCCAAAAAATTACGCCAGTCAATTTATCCACTGGCGGGGCAAAGCAATATCTGAATGCTGAAATCTTNAACGACTGGTATGCAAACCTTAATACCATTTCGGAGCGAACAGGAGTGCGAAAGCAGGNGACAACTGATGGGATGATTGAGGAAACGACAACATCCAGCNAGTCGATNTTTAANGCGGATTCCAAGACAGGCACNGTAAAAGGGATGAGCAAGATTGTNGAGAAGGACGGACACTACATGGTCGAGATTGATGGTCAGTACGACGCGTTTTTAGGGGTGTCTTTTAGTAAATCTCGATCCACAAAATCCCCAGATCGTTATCGATATCAAATCGGAGTGATTTCCAAGTTGAAGCCTTGTACTCTCCGCTGGTTTTTTACCTCGGGCGTGATACCTAAAACGGATGAGTATTTCAGTGAACAAGTCATGACTCCGACGGGTGGAACGAGCCAGACAGCTGTGAAGCGTGACGGGGAATTCTTTTTTGAAGTCAACAGCGTCGGTAAACGAACGGNTAAATTTGATGAAGCAGTCTGGGATGAATTNAAGGCCTCTGCAGAAGCGCTTTACAAAATGACAGAAGCCCNAGTGCCAGCTGAGCCGGAGTAAGAGTTCTTGCTTTTACCCTGTCGTCTTTTCAATGAAAGTCCACTTCGACGTATGGTATAAACGGAAGAGTAAGAACTTCGTTTTAACTCCAGCACAGATTGATTTCATACTATGCGCATGAAGATATTTTTAGCGGCTTTATTATTATTCTCGACGTCTTTTACGATNGCTGCTGACAAAGGCAGTTTTGATATTACAAAACGTTCTCTGGCACCGACNTCGGANGAGAANGTACGATTTCAGCCGGTGTATCAAAACGAGGGCTGGAAGGCTTCAGAAACAGCCGTTATCGTTTGCGATATGTGGGATTTNCACCATTGCTTGAATGCGACCCGCAGAGGAGCTGAAGTGGCACCTCGAATGAANCAGTTTTTGAAAACGGCGCGGAAAAATGGTTCGTTGATCATTCATGCTCCCAGTAGCTGCATGAAACCTTACGAGAATCATCCCGGTCGTAAGCGAGCGCAGGGTGCCCCAATGGCTCCCAACTTACCAAAGCAGATTGCCGAATGGTGTTATAGCATTCCNGAAGAAGAACAAGGCGTTTATCCTATCGATCAGACAGACGGGGGAGAGGATGATGACCCGNCTCGAACANGCAGCCTGGGCAAAAGAACTTGCAGCGAAGGGGCTCAATCCCCGAGCTCCGTGGACAAGACAGACAGANCTACTCGATATCCACAAGAACGACGTGATCAGTGATAATGGCGTCGAGATCTGGAATGTGATGGAAGCAGAAGGGATTAAGAATGTTATTCTTGTAGGTGTCCACACTAATATGTGTGTTCTCGGCCGCCCCTTTGGNCTCCGACGTTTGGCTTCCAACGGGAAAAACGTTGTCCTGTGTCGTGACCTAACCGATACGATGTACAACCCCAAGATGAAGCCTTATGTCAGCCATTTTACCGGAACAGATCTGATTATCGAGCACATTGAAAAATGGGTCTGCCCGACGATTACAAGTAATCAATTACTTGGAGANGAGCCTTTNCAATTCAANAANGATACCCGGCCTCATGTTGTCATCCTGGTAGCTGAGCGAGAATATGCGACGAATGAAACGTTGCCGAAATTCGCCCTGGAGCATCTGGGCAAAGAGTATAAAGTGACGATTTTGCACTGTGATGAAGAAGGTCAGGGTACGCGTGATGATATTCCGGGCACTGCTCACGCTTTGAAAGATGCTGATGTTTTATTGGTGAGCGTTCGCCGGCGAGCTCTTCAGGCGAAAGACTTTAAGGCTGTTGAAGAACATATCAAAGCCGGTAAGCCTATTGTTGGTATTCGTACAGCCAACCATGCCTTTTCTTTACGTGGTACCNAGCCGCCAGANGGTCATNTGGTATGGGAAGGATTTGATGCCCAAGTCTGGGGCGGGAGTTATACCGGCCACCATGGTGCNGGGAAAGCTGTCACCATAAAGAAATTGGCCGATCATCCTATCCTGGAAGGTGTAGACGTCGATGGATTTGATGGCACCGGTTCGCTATACATCGTGAATCCAATTGCAGATAGTACACACGCCATTCTCACAGGTACGATTGATGGTGAGCCTACGGAGCCGATCGCCTGGACCAATAAAACCAAATTTGGTGGTAAAGCATTCTATACTTCTCTAGGACATGTTGGTGAGTTTGAACAGGCGCAGATGAACATCCTGCTGAAGAATGCCATTGATTGGGCAGCATCAGAATAAAAATATTCGTCAGTTGGACCCCAATAACCAGACAGGTAGTCGTGCTTTTTCAATTAGAATATAGATGTCTTAATCCCACCTATATTTCCCACCTGAAAACCATGCGTCTCCATCAATTCATTGGCTTTGCATTTTGTCTTGTGTGTTTCCCTCTGGCGGCAGCAGAGTATGCTGTCGANCCGGATGTGGTTGAGCTNCGGGGTAAATATGCTCAAACACANNTGGTGATCACTCAACTTATAGAAGGCCAAATAGATCCGGCCAGTGACGATGTCACAGCGACAGCCGTTTATAAGTCATCAGATCCTGCGGTAGCGTCTGTGGATTCGACCGGCTTGGTTCAGGCACATGCTAATGGTGCCGCAGGAATTGAGATTGCTGTGGGTGACTGGAATTCAACGATTCCCCTGACGGTTTCTAACGTCGAAGCAAGTCCAAAAGTTGATTTTGATTATTCAGTCGGCCCCATTCTTTCCAAGGCTGGATGTAATATGGGTGCTTGTCATGCTAGTCAGCATGGTAAAGGCGGCTTCATCCTATCGGTCTTCGGNTTCGATTCAAAAATTGACTATCACGGAATTGTTAAAAACGAGTTGGAGCGACGAGTGGATTTCATTGAACCCACCAATAGTCTGTTCTTACTAAAACCCACCATGAAAACTCCTCATGGAGGAGGTCGTCGCCTCAAAGAAGGAACGGTGATGTACAACACTTTGGTAGATTGGCTGAAGGTGGGGGCACCTGCTCCGGTAAACGAGCCGAACGAAGTAGTGTCGATCGACGTCTATCCGAAGCGACGAATAGCTACCGTTGGATCTAAGCAGCAGCTACGAGTGGTTGCTAAGTATGCAGACGAGTCTCTTCGTGATGTGACTCAGCTTGCCCGTTACGATTCATTGGATGAAGGCATGCTGGCGGTGAATGGTACCGGTCAAATCATGACCAATGGCCAGGGNCAGGCTGGTGTGATGGTGCGTTTTGAAGGCAAAGCGGAAATCTGTATGGTAACAACGCCCTACAGTGAGTCGCCGGATCTGGTCGACTGGAAGAATAACAATTTTATCGACGAATATGCGATCGCGAAATTCAAAGAGTTGGGGATCGCACCTTCCGCCATTTGTGATGATGCTACTTTTGTTCGCCGCGCGTATTTTGATGCGGTTGGTAGTTTGCCGACACCAGAAGAGGTTACCGCATTTGTATCGAAAGAAGACACTGCCAAACGGGAAAAGCTGATCGATCAGTTGCTAGGCCTGACTGGCGACCCTGCCCTCGATATCTACAACGATCGCTATGCTGCCTACTGGACATTGAAGTGGTCTGACCTGATTCGTAACAGTACAGATAATCTGGGCGAACAGGGAATGTGGGCATTGCACAACTGGATTCGCGAGTCGTTTCGTGTCAATAAAGGGATGGATACGTTTGTTAAAGAGATCATCACGGCCAAGGGGTCGTTGTATATGAACGGGCCAGCCAACTACTACCAGATCAACAGCAATCCAACGGCATTAACTGAGGCGACAAGTCAGTTATTTATGGGGATTCGTCTGGAATGTGCAAAGTGCCATCACCATCCGTTTGAAAGTTTTAGTCAGGCTGATTATTACGGAATGACAGCATTTTTCTCTCGCGTTGGGACGAAGAACAGCGAAGAATTTGGCTTGTTTGGTCGGGAACGGGTGGTAATAGTTCAGCCAAGTGGAGAGGCTCGACACCCCCGCACCGGTAAAAATATGGTGCCGACGGTTCTGCATGGCGAAGCAATGGAGCACCCACTTGACCGTCGCATCCCATTGGCAAAATGGCTNGCATCGCCAGATAACCCTTGGTTTGCAAAGAGTATCGTCAATCGTTATATGAGTTATTTGTTGGGCCGTGGCTTAGTGGAGCCAGTGGATGATCTTAGGTCAACGAATCCAGCCACGAATGAAGAGATGTTTATAGAATTGGCAACCTATTTGGAAGAACATCAATATGACGTGAAGCAATTGGTCAAAGTCATTATGAATTCACGACTTTATCAACTGTCATCACANCCAACGGAGCTTAATAAATCTGCGGGTAAATTTTACGCNTTTTATAAAGTGAAGCGTCTCGCGGCAGAGCCTCTTTTAGATGCAATTAATACGGCGACGGCCACGACAACCAAGTTCACAAATCTCCCTCTTGGCACTCTTGCAATCGAATTGCCGGATACCAACTACAACAACTATTTTCTGAAGACTTTTGGGAAACCCCGACGGGTGAGCGTATGTGAATGCGAGCGTGCTCCTGATGAAAACCTTGCCCAGGCACTGCACACACTCAATGGCGACACGATCAATGCCAAAATTGACGATAAGAATGGACGTCTTAGTAAGTTGATTGGGGAGGAGAAGACGGACGAAGAGATCATNGCAGCGCTATTTATGGCGACCTGGTCACGGACGCCAACGGAAGAGGAACTTACAGTCTGTAAGGGAATCATTTCGGAAGCAGCAGAGCGTGAAGAAGGACTTGGCGATGTCTTGTGGGCATTAATCAATGCGAAAGAGTTCATTTACGTNCGGTAAAGAGTTTGGGAAATTGATGATGAAATTTGTTAGCAGCCTGCTGATTTTACTTTGGATGGTGCCGGTCGGCCTCGCGCAGACCTCTTACCCGATGCTGATGACGCTGCAGCCAGTCGCTATTCAGGTAGGTACCAGTTCAGAGATGGTGGTCAAGTCACGCTCCAGTATGTGGGGTGCGAATAAGGTCATGGTCGCCGGAGATGGCGTTACAGGTGTCGTGGTTCATCCGGATCCACCCGAGTCAAAAGACGGGGAAGAAGTGGCAGAGCCCTCACTGACCAGTCTGACGATTAAATTCACCGCTAATCCCGATGCTCAGCCGGGTGTTCGGGATTTTAAAATCTTTACAGACCGGGGGGTNTCAACGGTAGGTCAGATTGTAATTACTCGTGATACTGTCGTTTGGGATGATGTTAGTACTGACACGATGGAAGGAGCTAAAGAGTTTCAGGTTCCTTCGACTTTGACAGGAGTTTTCGAAAAGGCNGAGGATCTGGACTACTTCAAGTTTAAAGGGCAAGCTGGCCAGCGATTGGTAATTCACTGCCGTTGCATGAGATTGCAGGACCGTATTCATGACCTTCAAACACATGCCGATCCNATCGTTACCTTGAAAAATCATTTAGGGTCGACGGTCGCAGCTTGTGACAACTATTTTGCCGCGGATCCATACTTTGTTGTCGAGATTCCACAGACTGGCGAATACTTTTTGGAGGTCCGGGATGTACGTTACAAATCTAACGCTTATTGGAATTACGCTATCGAAGTGATCGACCGGGCTTTTCCCACCAATGCCTTTCCCTTGGCCATTGCGGCGGATCAACCGGTTACGTTTGACCTCATTGGCGAAAGTCTAGATGACGGGACGAAAGCGACGTTTGATCCATTTCCCCTGACGTTGGACAAGGGACGTCAATGGCTTTCACTGAGATCTGACGATGGAGGACTGTATGACCCAATNCCGGTCTATGTCAGCCAAGAAAAGGTCATGAACGAAGCGGGCGATGACAATGATACTGTCGAAAATGCTCAACGAATTGAAGTGCCATCCGTTGTCAATGGGCGTATGGATAAAGAAGCAGACATTGATTACTTCAGTTTTGAGGCGAAGAAAGGCGACACGCTTACCTTTGAAGTGATTGCCCGTCGTAGTCAGTCGCAGCTTGACAGTTTTATCTCGATTGAAAATGCAGAGGGNACNCGGTTATATGCTGCGGACGACTATACGTTTGGCCGTCGTTCGAACTGGGACTCAAGATATGATAATTTTGCGGTGCCGGAAGATGGTGTATACCATGTTTCAATANACGACCGTCACCTTCGTGGCGGGCCGGAATATGTTTATGCGATTGAAATTAGCCGGAGTGCTCCGACATTTGAATTGACCTTGGATACAGATAAAACTCTTACGAGCCCTGGTACATCAGGTGTGCTTTTTGTTCGGGCAAAACGGTTCAATGGGTTTACNGGAGATATTCAACTGCATGCCGATAATTTACCAGCGGGCATGCAGGCTGCCACGGGAAAGATTCTGGCAAGCGGACAGGATGGNTGTATTGTCTTTACGTCGAATGGAGACGCACCTTTGGACGCACAACATGCACGAATCTATGGCAGTGCTGTTTTGGAGGGTGATGAAGGCCAGAATACGGAGCTATTGATTGAGGCAGTTCCTTATCAGGAAACCTATATGCCTGGGGGTGGGCGTAACCACTATCCCGTTGATGTGTTTACCCTATCAATTCAAAAGCCAAGTGATATTCGGAAGGTAAAAGTAAGTACGAATGAAATAAACCTAAAGCCCGGTGAAGAAGTAAAGATCGATGTCGAGTTGGAGCGAGCAGAAGGGTTTGATGCGAATGTTTCACTTGACGTGATTTATCAGCATCTCGGTGCGATTTGGGGGAATTCACTTCCTAAAGGCGTAAAAATGGATGGGAACAAGAGTAAGATTCTGTTGACTTCAGGGGAATTGAAGGGCCACGTCACGTTGGTGGCCGACGATACATTAGAGCTGGCCGCACGGCAGCAGTTCTGTATCATGGCTAACGTGTCGTTAAATTTTGTCATGAAGGCGACCTACACGAGCGAACCGTTATTCATTACAACGACACCGAAACAAGAACCAGCTAAGTAGGAACACTGATGTCTCAGATTGTTCAAATTACAGACCTCCATCTTGTTGCCGGGGATGGATCGCTTTTGCTCGAACATGATACACGCGCGGCCTTTCTTAAAATGACAAAGTATCTGTTGGAATATCATAACGATTGCGAGCGGCTGATCGTGACTGGTGATTTGGTGCATGACGAAGGCGAAGAGGTATACCAGGAACTGTTTGACGCACTCGCTCCTTGGCATGATCGCCTGCGAGTGATTCCTGGAAACCATGACACTCGAGCACCAATGCAAAACGTTTTTTCTTCAATTATTCGAGAGGATCCGGAAAGCGTTTCGTTCCTGGATGAACTCAATGGTTGGACTTTAATTGGCTTAGATACACTCATTGAAGGGGCCGTCGAGGGNGATTTGGCTGGGGAGCAATGGGGGTGGTTGCGAGAGACGGTTTCGACGCGTACTGGCCCCGTGGCCATTTTCATGCATCACCCTCCGGTGTTTGTTGGAAGTCAGTGGATTGATCAATTGTCGCTAGCTTCGTTAGGTATTTTTGCTAATCTGGTTGAAGATTTTGAGCAGATCAAACTTGTGATTTGTGGACATGTGCATCAGGAGTTTTACACTCAGCTTTTTCATGCGGATGTCTTTACGACGCCCAGTACCTGCGTGCAGTTCAAACCAAATTCTCACGACTTTGCTGTCGACGCCAGTGCCCCCGGGCTTCGCACTTTCAATCTCAATCTCGACGGTTCCTATGAAACGAAAGTCATTCGTTTTTAAACAGGTGGTACTGGAGTGAGTCCCACATCAAGATTTTTACGTTTACAATGAACGCTTTGAGAAGTTTAATTCCCCTTGGTTAAGGTGTAATAGGTTNCAGCTATGAAATTTACCGCCATCTTATTGTTTGGATTGTCTTTCGCTTTGTCACAGGCAGGTCAGGCACAGGATGCTCCTTCCGTTGTTGATTCAGAAGTAACATCNGTCAATGANTTNGTTTTCACCGAAGGTCCGGCATACCATCGTGACGGTAGCGTTTTCTATACCGACATCCAAAATAATAGAATCATGCGGCTGTCCCCAGGAGCAGCAATTGCCGATACGTTTCTTCGTCCTAGTGGTCGCGCTAATGGGTTAATGTTTGACTCCAAAGGTTTCCTTGTAGCTTGTCAGGGGAACGAAAAAGGTGGGCTTGGTGGTCGTCGAATCGTGCGTATTGATCCGATCAGCAAAGAGCAAACGGTCATTGTCGATAATTACCAAGGAGGTCGGTTTAACAGCCCTAANGACTTGTGNATCGACAAATCTGGCCGGATCTATTTCACGGATCCATACTATTCACCAGACCGTAGCATGCTTGAACTTGATGGCGTAGAAGGCGTCTACCGGGTAAATTCAGATGGCACGGGCCTTGTGCAGGTGCTGGACAATAAGATTGTTGCCCGCCCTAACGGCATTGCGATCAGTCAGGATGAGAAAACACTTTACGTGGTAGATAACAACCCCATTGTTCCTCAGCGAAAACTCTGGGTGTTCNATCTTGACCAGGCCGGGCTCCCTACCGGCAAACCCAAGGAGTTGCATGATTTTGGTGAAGGTCGNGGCGGTGATGGCATGTGTATGGATAGCAAGGGAAATCTATATGTTACGGCGGGAGCNAACCGTAAGTATCCGAATCAAAACCTCGACAACCCAGCAGGCGTTTATGTTTTTTCACCGGATGGAACATTACAAGGGATCATTCGAGTACCAGAGGATATGGTAACAAACTGTTGCTTTGGCGGCTCCGATATGAAGACATTGTTTATTACGGCTGGAAAAACTCTTTGGCAAGTTAGAACGAAAGTCGAAGGCTATGCGCTTTGGCCTAAGGCAGAATGAATGGCTACATTCTGTAGGCGGGTTGTCTAGCTGATAGCGAGAAACGAGAGGTGCTTCTCGTAGTTTCTATTTAGGTTCTTGCCGAGATTAGGCTAGAATAGAGGNATGAGACGACCCCGCCTACTATTCGTCGCCAGTATTTGTTTTACGCTTACTCTATCTGTATGCGCTCACGGGACTGAGCATGCTCGCATCGCGGTGACACCAGCACAAGTTTCATTGGAAGGCAAAGATTCTTCCATGCAATTGCTAGTNACCGGTTACGATGCTGAAGATAATCCAACAGACTTAACGCATCTTGCCAAGTATAGTTTCTCATCAGGTAATGTCAGCGTATCTCGAT
Source organism: Planctomycetaceae bacterium (assembly GCA_002705165.1). GTDB lineage: Bacteria > Planctomycetota > Planctomycetia > Pirellulales > Pirellulaceae > UBA721. Next base: position 26,530 of record PAJC01000027.1, read on the forward strand.
CAGGTGTCGTTCGCAGCCGAAAAGATGGTGACGGGACCGTAACCGTTCAATTTGACAAATTGAGGGTGGTGGTCCCGGTCAAGACAAGCCATACACACGCCCGCCTTACGCTTAATTTCGAAAACGATATTATTCCCATCCTCAGTCGATATAGCTGCAACACGTCTGGCTGCCATGGAAAAGCAGAAGGCCAGAACGGCTTTAAATTGTCAGTGTTNGGTTTTGACCCGATGGCTGATTATCAGGCGATTGCGATGGAAGGTCGCGGTCGTCGCGTGTTTCCCGGCTCACCTCAGGCAAGTTTGTTGCTTCGCAAAATGAGTGGTGGAACTCCGCACGGAGGAGGGATTCCGATTTCTCCTAGTCGTCCGGANTATCGAACGATTCGCGATTGGATTGCTCAGGGATTACCAGTTGGATCAGAAGAAGATGCCACGATCGTCTCGTTGGAGATGACACCTCGACAAAGAATTTTCAAAATGGGCGAGACGCAGCAGTTGCGAGCGATGGCGACGCTTTCTGATGGTCGCCAGGTGGATGTAACGGAACTAACTCAATTTCAGACCAACTCGCCCAACCAGGCAGTGGTTGATGCCGTTGGCCACGTTACGGCCGGCCAGTCCCCGGGAACAGCGGCGGTGATGGCCACTTATATGGGCCAAGTCGATGTGCTTCATGTTTTTGTTCCTCGTGAGGAGCCAATCCAATCCTTCCCTCGATCACGACAGCTCAACTTTATTGACGACCATGTTCTCAATAATCTAAAGAAACTCAATACTCTGCCCTCAGGTGACTGTGATGACGAACAGTTTTTAAGACGTGTTTATATTGATATGATCGGTACGCTGCCTACTGCGCAGGAAGCACGAGGATTTTTGGCATCGAATGAATTGAACAAACGCGAGCAGTTAATTGATCAACTTTTAATACGGGACGAATTCAGTACATACTGGGCCTTGAAATGGTCTGATTTGTTACGAGTGGATCGACTGGCTTTGGGCCACGAAAACGCTTACCTCTACTACAACTGGATTCGTAGAAGCTTCCAACAAAATAAACCACTGAATCAGTTCGCCAGAGAACTGCTGGTTGCCGAGGGGCCACTGCGTGAATCACCAGCAGGATTGTTTTACAAGGCCGTGCCTGCGACCAAACGCGCGAGCACGTTCAGCCAGGTGTTTTTGGGCGTGCGGATCGAGTGTGCCGAGTGTCATCATCATCCTTATGACCGTTGGGGACAAAAAGATTACTTTGGGATGCAGGCGTTTTTTGCTCAGCTGCAATACAAGACATCCAAAGCGGGCGAAGTATTGCTTACAAGTGGCAATCCGGTCACCAAGCACCCGCGTACCGGCGAGTCCGTAAACGCTTATGCATTGGGTACAGAAATGCCGGAGCAAGCGCCTGAGGGCGATCGTCGTTTAGTACTAGCGGAGTGGATGACAGCGACAGAAAATCCCTGGTTTGCTCGTAATGTTGCTAATCGTACCTGGGCTCATTTCATGGGTCGAGGCATTGTTGAGCCGGTTGATGATGTTCGGCTGACGAATCCACCAACGAATCCAGCCTTGCTGGAGGCGCTTTCAAATCATTTTGTGGAATCCGAATTTGATTTCCGCCAATTGGTAAAAACCATTTTGATGAGTGCAACATATCAGCGTTCGCCTGAAGTGAATCCGACCAATGAACGGGATGAACAGAACTATTCCCGTTATCTTTTCAAACAACTTGAAGCAGAAGTAATGCTGGATGCGATTTCCCAGGTAACCGGTCGCCCCGAGAAATTCGAAGGAGTCCCGGCTGGTAGCCGTGCAATCGAGCTGTGGGACAGCTCAGTACCGAATTATTTCCTGAAAGTGTTCGGTCGACCGGTACGTGCGACCGCATGCGAATGTGAGCGCGTCAGTGAACCAACGGTTAGTCAGGTGTTACACGTCCTGAATTCACCAGCGATCCAGAAAAAACTAAATCATCAGGATGGGCGGATCAGGGCGATAGCCACCCAATTTGCCGATAATAAGAAGGCAATAGAAGAAATTTATTTAACATGTTTTGCTCGCTATCCAGATAAGAAAGAGTTGGAAGCAGCTGTCGGGCATTTAGAGAATTCAGACGACAGGCAACTTGCCTTAGAAGATGTTGCCTGGAGTATTATGAATTCCCTCGAGTTCTTATTTAACCATTAAGAGGTTTAGGAAGATGACTCAACAACGATTTTGTGACGGAATTCGCCGGCGAGACATGTTGCGTTTCGGCGCAGCGGGTGCGTTTGGAATGGGCTTAACTCTGCCCAGCCTTCTCGAACATGAAGCACGCTTAAAAGCCAGTGGCGTGGACACGAAAGACACGTCTTTGATTATTGTGTTTCTACAGGGCGGTCTATCTACGATTGACACATGGGATATGAAACCTGAGGCTCCATCTGAGTTCCGCGGTGACTTTACGCCGGTTTCAACCAATCTTCCAGGGATCCATATTAGTGAACACCTGCCTAAGCTGGCCAAAGTACATGACAAGTTTTCGCTTGTTCGATCCTTTGGACATGCAAACAGTAACCATGGGCAGGCCGACCACTTCATGCTGACCGGCTATCCATCCGGCCCGGGATTCAATGGCGGTCTTAAGCCCAACAATCAAAAGCCATGTGTTGGCGCAGTCATTGGTAAAGAGCTCGGACCTCGTGGCGGCGTGCCACCATACGTCTGTTTACCTCGTATGCATAATAGTGCCGGGTCCAGTTATCTTGGTTCCGCCGCAACACCATTTGTTGTTGGTGCGGATCCCAACGCACCGGACTTTAAAGTACCGGATCTTGCACCACCGGTCGCCGTGGCTTCCCGTCGCCTGAATGACCGCCGGTCACTTCTAAAAACGATCAATCGATACGAACAGTCGGCCATCACGCAGGCCAATCAGGGTGCACGAGCCATGCGTACTTATCAGGAAAAAGCCTTTGAGCTGATGACATCGGAAGCAACGAAAGCGGCCTTTGATATTCATAGCGAGCCAGAGGCAGTCCGTGAAAAATATGGCCGTAATATGTTGGGCCAGTCGTGCCTGATGGCTCGGCGATTGATTCAAGCAGGCGTTCGCTGTGCCTTTGTAAACCATATTGACTGGGATACACACTATAACAACTTTCATGTTCTTAAGAATGAATTATTGCCTAAACTTGATGCGGCCATGTCCTCATTGCTTGCAGATCTGGAAGATCGGGGAATGCTTGATTCCACTATGGTTCTTGTGACAGGTGAGTTTGGTCGTACACCTCGTATTAATAAAGATGCGGGAAGAGATCATTGGGGTCCGAGCTGTGCCATTGCACTGGCCGGTGGTGGGGTCCAAGGCGGCCGTGTGATCGGTGCTTCGAACGAGCGAGCCGAACGCCCAGCAACCACACCGTTTGGGCCGGCAGATTTGATGGCGACGATTTATCATGGTATGGGTATCGATCCTGAACGAGAGTTTCTTACTCCCGAAGGTCGCCCCGTACCCATTGTCCCGGGCACGGGTCGCGTTATCTCTGAACTCTTCTAATCTATAAGCGGGCAATCAGATCCATGTGGCGTGTTCTAAAACAATATCTCTATTACGGAGTACTGGCTTTTTCACTGGTCAGTGAACTTAAGGCTGAAGCTCCGGGTATTTCATATATCTATCCGGCCGGTGCGCAGCGAGGAACGAAAATAGATGTTCAGATTGGTGGATTCTACCTTTTTGACCGTGCCCCTCTCGAGTTTATGAGCACGTCGATCAAGGCATCGCCAGAGGTTCAGCGACTTCCCAACACATTATGGTTCGAAGGTCCGCGTATCGCCATGCCTGCCTCCCAGGCGAAAGAGGACTATCCGGTTGATAACGCTGCGACGATTGCGGTTGATAATGATGCAGCCCTAGGAATCCACTATTGGCGAGTCTGGACGAGCCAGGGCATTGTTCCAGCGCAGTCTTTCGTTGTTGGCGATTTGCCCGAGATAGTTGAAAAAGAAATTGACGGAACGCCTGTACCGGTTGATGTTGAACTTCCGTTGACGATCAATGGCCGGATCTTTCCACGCGAAGATGTCGATGTATGGCAGTTTAATGCAGAAGNAGGNAAATCCTATACCGTGGAAGTGATGTCCTCAAGACTNGGGTACCCNTTAGATTCACACATTGNAGTTGTTANTGGNAANGGTGATTTAGTTGCNCAAAATNTNGACCATTTCGATAATGATTCCTTCCTCCGTTTTCAAGCGGACACCACAGGTATTTATCAGGTACGTATCCATGACAGCCAGTTTGGCGGTTTGCAAAACTATGTTTATCGGTTAACGATCACCGATGGCCAGGTTGTCCACGGTGTTTTTCCTTTTGGTGGACAACGGGGTGCAATACTGAACGTCCACTTGAAAGGCCAGGGACTAAAAACTGACCCATATCAAATACCGTTAACCAGCAAAACAGCCCTGCAAAATGTTGAGTTGCCAGATGGCGGACGGTTTGAACTGCAGGTCGGCGAGTATCCTGAATATCTGGAAACAGAGGTCAACAAAGAAGCTTCCGCTTTGATTCAATTCCCCGCGGTCTTTAATGGACAAATTACAGAACCTGGCCAGAAGGACGAATGGTCGGTCCAAGGTATCGCCGGGCAAACGATTCAGTTTGATTTAAAGGCGGCTGAGTTTGGCTCGGATCTCGATTCCGTTGTCACGTTGCAGAATGCGGAAGGCGAGACGTTAGTTAGAAATGATGATGTGGCTAAAGGCAACACGGATTCCTCTTTCTCATTTGCCTTTAAGGAAGATGGCATTTATCGGTTGATTGTGACCGAGCGATTTGCCAGTCGTGGTGGACTAAATTTTGGCTATCGATTGACGGCCGCCGCTCCGACATCGACAAAGTCATTTACACTTTCGTTACCGGCNAGTGAATTGACGCTTGTGCGAGAACAGACCGTTAAGTTTAAGGTGGCTGCCAAACGTCTTGGTGGATTGAGTGAAGAAATCGCTCTTGAGCTTCAAGGTTTGCCGGAAGGCGTAACGGTGGAAGGAAATACCATAGCTCAAAATAAGAATGAAGCAGAGGTGACGCTGAAGTGTGATGGCCATATAGCCATTGCAACTTATGATCTTACCGTGGTCGGAAACGCGATTCTCAATGATGAAGCGGGTAAGNCGNGAACAGAGGTAGCAATTTCAGCGACGGCAGCCTGGCAGGGATTTAATCAACTCAAGCTGGCGATAGCGATTCCAACGCCTTTTAAGTTATTTGGAACATTTGATACGAACTATGCTCATCGGGGATCNACTTTCGAAAAGANNTTATATATCGAAAGGACCGGATATGATGGGCCAATTGAAATTNCGATGGCNGACAANCAAATTCGTCATCTGCAGGGTGTNACGGGNGGTAAGATTATTGTTCCCGCCGGAGCGGAGCAATATAAATATGCTATTCAGTTAGCACCCTGGATGCAGCCGGGTCGAACAGCGCGGATGGTCGTCTGCGGGTCTGCAATGATTACTGATCATGACGGAACCCAACATCGTGTAAGCCATTCGTCAGGCGCGCAAAACGATCAGATTATATGCTTTATCTCGCCATCTTTGTCGTCCATCACAAGCGCCATTGAATCTGTACAATTTCAGCCCGGAGATAAGCAGCGATTGCCGTTTTCAGTTAATCGGGGTGTGCTTCAAGGNGATGTCACGGTTGAAATTATTTTGCCAAACCACCTAAAAGGGGTGTCCGCTACGCCTATTTCCGTTCCGGCAGAGCAGAATGATGGCCTGATTGAAATTCAGTTTGCCGANACTGTAGATGTAGTGTTAAACGCGCCTATGATACTGCGAGCGACNATTCGAAATTCCNAAGGTACGCATACGGCTGAGGATAAGATCGATCTGGTACGGTGATTTGTATTTCACAGGTTTTATCTGTGAGGTATTATTGAAAAGAGAACATTAGTCATTAGGTTTTAGTGAAAAACGAACCATGAGATATTCCAATTGCGAAGGTATTACAAGACGCCATACTCTGAAGCTGGGGTTGGGGGGGATGTTCGGTGCTGGCCTCAGTTTAACCGACTCACTTCGTCTGAAAGCTCAGGCTAAGGCAGGTAGTCCGGCGACGGGTACAGCGAAGCGTTGTATCCTGATTTGGATGGACGGTGGCCCTACGCACTTCGAAATGTTCGACCCGAAGCCGGAGGCCCCTGCAGAAATTCGTGGCGAATTCGGTACATGCCAAACGACCAATTCTGGCATTCATTATTCCGAACATATGACGAAGCTTGCTGCCATTAGCGACAAGTTTGCAATGATTCGATCGATNAGGCACAACCAGGGAAATCATGGTGCTGGCAATCATTACATGATGACCGGCGCACCGCCTCGGATCCCTGTTGGTTGCGGGGCCTTTGTAAGTTTCCATCCAAGTATGGGAAGCGTGGCGAGCCATGAGCTTGGAACCAAGTCGGCTCTCCCAAACTACTTTTCAATGCCGCGAATGACGCGTAGTGGGGGCCCGAACTTCCTAGGAGCTAACCATGCACCTTTTGTTGTCGCGAACGATCCGAACGGCAGCAGTTTTCGTGTGCGTGATGTGGCTATCCCCGGCGGTTTAACGGATGGCCAGTTCAAATCAAAATCAAACGTACGAAATATGCTAGATCGCATGAAGCGTTTCAACGATAAAGCGTCTGGGGATCCGGCGGTGGCGATTGATGAGTATTATGAGCAAGGGATGAGTCTGGTTTTATCTTCGGACGCTCAACAGGCATTTGATATTTCTCAAGAAACCGACGAAATGCGTGACAAGTATTACCGTAATTCATTTGGTCAACGTTGTCTATTAGCTCGCCGACTTGTTGAAGCTGGGGTCCCGTTTGTAACGGTTTATGACGGTGGCTGGGATCACCACAGTAACATCTTCGGTACATGTAAAACACGTCTGCCAAGTTGGGACCAAAGCGTTGCGGCACTTATCACCGATCTGGATGAGCGAGGCATGCTGGAAGATACTCTGGTTTTGGCATTGGGTGAATTTGGTCGCACGCCAAAGATTTCAACTCTCTCCGGCCAGACGACGCCCGGTCGTGACCATTGGGCGAACGCAATGAGCGTCTTAATGGCTGGTGGTGGTGTCCCTGGCGGTGTTGTTGTCGGAGCGACCGACCGCAAAGGATATTCGGCGATTGAAAATGTAAAGAGTCCGGAGAATTTTGTTGCAACGGTTTACTCGAAACTTGGCATCGACCCGGGTAAAATTCTATATACGCCACAAGGTCGTCCAACCCACTTGGTAAGCGATCCAACTCCCATTCGGGAATTGATGGGCTAAGAGCCGATCATTTTTTCGTTTGGCAAAATATTTCATTCCTTAGGGGTATGCTATGTCTGATGACGCGCAGAAACAAAACGTAAAACGTCGTGACTTTATTGCCGCCGGCGCAGTGACTGCTGCCGCCACAACCATGTCACCTACGGTGAAAGCAAATCCTGGCGAAAAGAAACTAGTCGTCGCGATCATGGGCCTGAGTCGGGGGCGAAGCCTCGCAGATACATTCGCAAAGCACAGTGACTGCATTATTAAATACGTTTGTGATGTGGATAAGAACCGTGCGGAACGTGCCGCGGAGGAATTGGAAGGCAAAGTGGGATATCGGCCACAGGCCATCACCACATGGGAAACATTTATTGAAGATGACGAAGTAGATATTGTCGCTTGTGCAGCTCCCAATCACTGGCATGCTCCCACCACAATTGTTGCGGCAGAAGCAGGCAAGCATGTTTATGTTGAAAAGCCGTGTTGCCAGAATCCCTGGGAAGGTGAAATGCAGATTGCGGCTGCTCGCAAAAATAAAGTTTGTGTCCAGATCGGGACTCAGCGACGTAGTGCCCCGACTTATCGCGAAGGCGTCGAGTTCATTCATGGTGGGGGCATTGGGAAAGTTCACTCCGCACGATGTGTTTATTTCAGTGCCCGCGCCTCAATCGGCTCCGGTAAACCTGCCCAGGTTCCTGAGTATTTAGATTATGAACGTTGGCAAGGGCCCATCCCACGGCGAGAGTATATTGATAATCTAGTGCATTACAATTGGCACTGGCGCTGGTTCTATGGCAATGGAGAACTTGGTAACAATGGGATTCACTCACTCGATATCGCTCGTTGGGCATTGCAGGTCGAGTTTCCGACGACTGTTAGTTCAACTGGCGGACGCTACTACTTTGATGATGATCAGGAAACCCCGGATACGCATGTTGTTTCCTTTGAATTCGAAAATGAATCTCAGATCACCTGGCAAGGAAGTAGTTGCAACCGCAATGGCTCAGGCTTCGTGAAAGTTTTTGGTGATAATGGCATGGTTGAATTCCTTGGCAGCGGTGGTTACGTGATTTACGATCGTGGCAATAAGGAACTAAAGCGTGTTCCTGGCGGTCAGGGCCAACCTGAGCATGTCGATAATCTGATTAAAGCGATTCGAAATAATGCCCCGGAAAGCTTGCATGCTGAAATTGAAATTGGTCATCGCAGTACTCTACTTTGCCACCTCGGAAATATTTCACAGCGTGTGGGTCGTATGCTTGCATGCGATACGAGTAATGGTCATATTCTTAATGATAAAGAAGCGATGGCATTGTGGCAGCGTGAATATCACGGCGATTGGAAACAACGGCTGACCATTAGCTAGTTTTATCAGATCAATTAAAGACACTCTCTCGGTATTGGATCGAGCCAATAACGAGAGAGTGTTTTTTATTTCATAGGCTCTTTAGCAAAAAGACCCCATTCAAAGATGAAGAAATACCTACGACGAATTCTATTCATTTCTCTCGCTACGTTTTCATTCGTATCAGGGCCATTGCAGGCCGCAGACAAAAAGGCACGACCGAATATCGTATTCTTTTTAGCTGACGATCAACGCAATGATCAATTGGGATGTTATGGTCATCCGTTTGTAAAAACACCTCATCTTGATAAGCTCGCTGCGCGCGGGACCCGGTTTACCAATGCATTTGTCACGACCTCTATTTGTGCCGCCAGTAGGGCGACGATTTTTACCGGCATGGTCGAGCGAAGCCATCACTATACATTTGGAACGCCAGCGATCGCCCAGGACTTTGTGACACATTCGTATCCGGTGGTGATGAAAAATGCCGGATATAAGACAGGATTTGTCGGCAAGTTTGGCGTTGGATTTACGGGAGGAACCAAGCAGGCATTTGATTTCTTCCAGCCGATAAATCGTAATAAATACTTTAAACAGCAGCCGGATGGTTCCGTTCGCCACACGACACAGTTATCCGGTGACGCGGCTATTGAATTTATTAAAGCAAATAAAGATGATCCGTTCATGTTGTCCGTTAGCTTTAATGCCACGCATGCCGAAGATGGTGATCAAGTAGACCATTTTCCCTGGCCAAAAGTGATGGACGGGATGTACGAAGATGTTGAGATTGCTACTCCCCGTTTGAATGACCCCGAGATATTTGCAAGTCAACCGGAATTCCTACGCGAAAGCCTGAACCGCGAACGCTTCTTCTGGCGCTGGGATACCAAAGAGAAATACGAAAAGAATATTCGTTCCTATTACCGTATGCTGAGCGGCATCGATCATGTTGTTGGCCGCGTTATTGACACGCTGGAAGAACTCGGGCTGGAAGAAAACACGATTGTCATCTACACCGGTGATAACGGGTATTACATGGCTCAGCGAGGATTCGCTGGAAAGTGGTCTCACTACGAAGAGTCATTGCGAGTGCCAATGATTATCGCTGATCCCCGTGTGGGGGATGGTGTGAAAGGTCAGGTGCGAGACGAAGTGGTGCTAAACCTTGACCTTGCCAGCACGTTTGTTCAAGCTGCCGGAATTGAGCGGCCTAAACAGTATCAAGGCCAGGCTCTTGGTGGTTTAGTCTCGGGGAAGACCCCTAAGAAATGGCGCACGGATTTCTTTTGCGAACACTTAATGGATGTTCCCGGTCGGATTCCTAAGTGGGAAGGAGTTCGTGATCAGCGCTGGGTTTATGCCAATTACTTTCAGGACGATTTTGAATTTCTACATGACCTTGAGTCGGATCCGGATCAGCTAACAAATCTCGCCACTGTCCCAGATCACGAGTCACAGCTAAAGAAGATGCGGGATCGTTGTCTTGCATTGCGGGATTCCTATGGGGGGGAATACAGCTATGAATTGATTCCCACGAATAAATATTTGCGACAGAAGGTGGAGGAACAAAAGAAAACGCAGCAAGCTAAACCAGCGTCTGCGATTCCTGCTGTAAAAGCCAGGCCTAAACCAAAGTTGCCTGAAAGTCCGAATGTTGTTTTGATTATCTCCGATGATCAGGCGTGGACGGATTATAGCTTTTTGGCCCATCCTGTCATCAAGACGCCACGGATTGATCAGCTGGCCCGTGAAAGCGCCACCTTTACCCGGGGTTATGTGCCTCAGGCATTATGTCGAAGTTCTTTGGCGACACTAGTATCAGGTCTCTACCCTCGACACCATAAAATAACAGGTAATGACCCCACTCCCTTGGGGGCGGGCGCTAAGCCGGGAGCTTATCAGGAACTGAGAAATCAATTGATTGCTAATATCGACCGGATTGACACGGTCCCCCGGATGTTACAGGAGAAGGGTTATCTAAGCCATCAGAGTGGCAAGTGGTGGGAAGGCCATTATTCACGCGGCGGGTTTACTCATGGCATGACCCATGGTGATCCAAAGCGAGGCGGCCGTCACGGTGATGTGGGATTGCAAATCGGCCGACAGGGAATGGAGCCAGTTCACAATTTCATTAAGGAGTCGAAAGAGCAGGAGAAACCCTTCTTTGTTTGGTACGCACCATTTCTTCCGCATACGCCGCACAATCCACCAGAGCGTTTGTTGGTGAAATACCGAGCGGAAGGTCGCCCGATTCAATTGGCCAAATATTACGCGATGTGTGAATGGTTCGATGAAACATGTGGTCAGTTGCTCGACATCATTGATGATGAAGGCTTGCGAAAGAACACGGTGATTATTTATGTAACAGATAATGGATGGATCCAACGGACTCCTAATATGGATCTTGGCTCCGCCTGGCGGTCATCTTACGCTCCTAGGTCAAAACAGTCCGCTAATGAAGGGGGGATTCGTACGCCGATCATGGTTCGTTGGCCTGGCCAAGTGCGTCCGGGAAGACGAAGTCAACTCGTAAGCTCGATTGATATTGCTCCAACGATTCTGGAGCTTGCGGGGCTTGAGAAAAAAGAACATATGTACGGTAAGAATCTTGTCGACGTTGCCCAGGGTCGTACCGCGCCTCACCCAGCGTTGTTCGGAGAGTCTTACGCTCATGATATTGCTGATCTAAATGACCATACAAAAACGTTGCTTTATCGTTACGTGATTCAAGGAGATTGGAAGTTGTTGTTGTCGTATGATGGTCTAGTGAATCGCTATAACTGGTCTCATCCTGAACGGGATTCAGGACCCCAACTTTACAATCTGAGGGTCGATCCGGCTGAAACAGATAATCGTGCGGCGACGAACCCTGACAGATTAAAAGAATTGACAGAGTTGCTTTACAAACATTGGGATCACCGTAAAAACTAAGCGGGCATCATTCAATAGACCTCCTGTCTCATGTTGCTATTATGATGCGCAATGGCAAGGGTCTTGATTGTCTGGAATGCCGCCATGAAGAATAGCCGGAAAGTCATTTCCTGAGTGCAGAAAAGGGCATTTTGACCTAAAATAGAAGTTAAGAAGCTCTACGCTTATTCCCACCTCGCCTTACCTATCCTGGGCTGCTTTTGTTATGAACAGACATCATTGTTTTATATTGATGGCTCTTTTATTGAGTGTTCCGATCGTTACGAACGCCGACGAAGGATTAACATTTGAGAAACATATCCGTCCGATCTTCCGGGCTCATTGCTACGATTGTCATGGTGCCGAAAAGGAGGTCAAAAGCGAGTTGGATTTGCGCCTTGTTCGTTTAATGGAAAAGGGTGGTGAATTCGGGCCTGCTTTGGTTAAAGGGAAACCGGATGAAAGTTATCTCCTCGAACGCATGGTGAACGGTGAGATGCCGCCAGGTTCGCACCGCGTGCCGGAGGATCAGATTGCGACGATTCGTCAGTGGATTGCGGAAGGAGCTAAGACAGCCCGGCCGGAGCCGGCTACCATTGGCCCTGGACTAGGGATTACCTTCGAAGAACGATCGTATTGGGCATTCCAAGCTATTCAAAGGCCTGAGGTGCCGATCGTACAAAACGCGGGCCGAGTACGTACCCCAATTGATGCATTATTACTGGCGAAGATGGAGCCACATCATCTTTCATTTGCACAGGATGCCGATAAGCCCTCTCTTTTACGACGAGCATCACTTGCGCTGACGGGTCTGCCACCAACAGCCGAGGAACTGAGAGCGTTTCTGGAGGATCAAAGTTCCGAAGCATGGATATCGGTTATTGACCGATTACTGGACAGCCCTCAATACGGCGAACGATGGGGTCGTCATTGGCTCGACGTGGCAGGATATGCAGATTCAGAAGGTTCCAGTAATAATGATGCGAATCGTCAGTGGGCGTATAAATATCGTGACTGGGTGATCAAGGCGATTGGAAGTGATATGCCACTTGATCAGTTCATTACATGGCAATTGGCAGGTGATGAACTGGTGGAACCACCCTACAAAAACATGTCGGCTTCGGAAATCGAAAAACTCACCGCGACGGGCTATCTGCGGATGGCTTCTGACGGGACGGGTCAGGGTGACAATGAAGAAAAACGCAATCAAGTTGTGATCGATACGGTCAAAATCGTATCGACGGGGCTTTTAGGCATGTCGGTTGGTTGTGCTCAATGTCACGACCATCGTTATGACCCCATCTCACATGAGGATTATTACCGAATGCGAGCGGTGTTTGAGCCGGCATTGAATCCTAAACGCTGGAAAGTACCGGGAAATCGAGCCGTTTCTCTGTATACAGACGAAGATCACGCTAAGGCCGCTGAGATTGAAGCCAAGGCTCAGGAGATGGTGACCGCAAGAAATGCTAAACAAACCGAGTATATGGATTTAGCGTTAGCAGCAGAACTTGAAAAAATAGAGGCCTCTTTGCGGGAACCACTGGAGACAGCATATCGAACCGCAGGGGATAAACGTACAGATGAGCAGAAAGAACTATTAGCTACCAATCCTAATATCGGGAATCTAAGTACAGGCGTGCTGTATCAATACAATCAGGGACATGCAGATGAACTTAAAAAGCTGGATGCTGACATCGGGACATTGCGTGCTACCAAGCCAGTCCATGAATATGTACGAGCTTTAACTAAGCAGATACCTGAGGTGGATCCGACCTTTCTGTTCTATCGAGGTGATTACCGACAGCCCCAACAGGAAATAAATCCTGGTGGATTAACAGTCGCCGCTCCATCGGACAGTCCGTTTGTAATCAAAGACAATCCTGAAGGTGCTGCCACCACCGGAAGACGCCTGCAGTATGCCCGCTGGCTAACCAGCGGTCGACACCCTTTGGTCGCGAGGGTGCTGGTTAATCGCTTTTGGATGCATCATTTTGGGACGGGCATCGTTGATACACCCGGGGAATTTGGGCGGTTGGGTTCACTGCCAACCCAACCGGAGGTTCTGGATTGGCTCGCGGATGAATTCATGGCCAAAGGCTGGAGCCTCAAACACCTTCACCGTGTCATTATGACCTCCACGGTGTACATGCAGCAATCCAAACGCACTCTTGATGCAGATCAAATCGACGGCGGCAATCAGATGTATTCCCACTTCCCCGTAAAGCGACTTGATGCGGAAGCTATCAGAGATTCGATTTTAGCAGTTAGTGGCAAGTTGGACAGCACCTCATTTGGGGCCCCCGTCATGGTTGGTAAGGACACATCAGGTCAGGTGATTATCAACGGTGATACTCAACGTCGCAGCATCTATCTGCAAATGAAACGAACCGAACCAGTTGCACTACTGAAAGCATTCGATGCACCGGCGATGGAAATTAACTGTACCAAGCGTGACAACTCAACCGTTGCCACTCAGTCACTAATGATGATGAATAGTGATTTTATCCTTAAGTTCGCTGGTTCGTTTGCGGTTCGTTTGAATCAGGAAGCACAAGGAAAAACAGAATCATCTGTCATCGAGGGATTAAACGTTGAGCTAGGCGAGAATGCGTTGGAAAATTCAAATCCCTGGTCTTATGGATATGGTGAAATTGGTGATGCTACAGAGGGTGAACTTGCTAAGGTAGCATTCACGCATTTCCCGTTTTTTGGCGGTAATACATGGAAGGGCGGAGAAAAACTTCCGGATGACAAGATAGGATTCTCATTCCTAAACCATACCTCCGGTCATACGGCATCCCAAGGCTTCAGTCCAATTCGTCGATGGACATCGCCGATCACCGGGAAAATCCAAATCAAAGGCAATCTTCAGCACCCATCTGATAATGGCGATGGAGTACGCCTCACGCTTTATAGTAGTCGTTTAGGCCAAGCGGGACAGTGGTCGGCCAAAACAGGTGGCGCGGATTATGATGTGATCGTTGACGTAGAAGCTGGGGATAGAATTGATGCGGTTGTGGATATGGTTGAAAACTATACTTCCGATAGTTTCTCTAACGTTTACACAATCACCCAGTTGGAATCAGACATCGCTACCGTCTGGGTTTCCGATAAAGAGTTCCACGGACCGTTAGAGAAGAGTGAATATGAGCTGAATGCTACGATCGCCGAACAAATAGCATACGGATGGCAGCTGGCGTATGGACGTGCACCTACTCGCGAAGAAGTTCAACTTTCGATTGAGTTTATTGAGCAACAGTTGGTATTGCTGATTAACTCTAAAAATGAATCACCATTTGAGCAGGCGATGACGAATTACTGTCAGGCATTGCTGACCTCAAATCAGTTCCTTTATATGGAATGAGATAATGACCGAACAAGGTAA
>PAJC01000028.1 GCA_002705165.1 Planctomycetaceae bacterium
CTAGGAGGAGGTCATATCCAAATGATTACCAGGCCACCCAAAGTCCAGAATCGGCCGAGTTATGCTCGTTAAGAGTTGAGAAGTCTGCTGCTCAGCTATCCATGATCTACCGCGTATCAACGAAAACAGAGTGGGGCAAGCCTGTTATTCGCGGGCTATCCCGTCTTCCCGGCCTTTATACTCTTGAGCTCATCTTATCTGCGAGCCGAGTTAAAGTTTCACTAGCATCTCGCCGATCAAGTTCCACGTGTATCAGGTGCATATTGGTAGTGTCCGCCATTGCTGCTTTCAACGCCTTATCGAAATCTTCCTCGGTATGGATTCGATGCGAGATTCCACCCCCTATCACACGAGTTAATTCTCCATAAGACCAGCGATGGATTTCGTTATAGCCCCAGTCGCCGGGATGAAGCGCTCGCTCTGTGCCGTAACCACCGTTGTCTAGGACGATAATAATTGGATTAAGACCTCGCCGTACAATCGTCGACAGTTCCAAACAGGTCATTTGAAATGCGCCATCCCCACAAATCGTAATCACACGATGATCCGGCATGGCTGTCTGAGCCCCTAGGGTGGCAGGTATGCTGAACCCCATCGAGGTGTAGTAAGCCGGGCTTAAAAATTCTGTCCGCCCCTGAGTTTGTAAACGCGTTGAAGCAAATAGTGAGTCACCAATGTCGGCGATCACGATTGTTTTATCGTCCAGAGATTGATTGAGACGATCGATCATCCGACGGATACTGATTCGCGCGGTGTAGTCAATTACGTACTGTGATACCGGCTCGCGAACCGTTGGGTCGATGAAGCGACGACAGTCCTTGATGTTTCGGAGAATTAGCTCCGGGATCAATTCATCCAGTGGCACATCTTTGTAATGATGATGGTGGATTTTGAGTGTTTCGCTGGTTGCATAGACGCATTTTCGAGGATCAAGATTAGCCGTATAGATACCTAGATTTAGATCTGTCATGAAGGTTCCCAACATGAGGATGCAGTCACTCGACTCTACATACTCAGTCACTTCCTCGCGGCCAATCGCTCCTTCATAAAGTCCGATATAAAGTGGGTGGTTTTCCCGCACGACACTTTTTCCGAGAAGTGTCGATGCGATGGGGATATTGTTTTTCTCGGCGAAATGAATGAGAGCATCTTGTAAGTCAAAACGATGAATCTCAACGCCGGCAACGATGACCGGCTTCTTGGTATGATTCAACAACGCCGTGATTTCGTTGCAAGCTTCCTGCAACGCTCGCTCGTCTGTTGCAGGCGGCGGGAAAATATGACCGTGGGTTGTGTGAGGTACGACGGTCACCATGTCTCGTGGAATGTCGATATACACCGGGCGTTTATAGCGGTAAGCCATTTCTAATACCCGATCGATTTCTTGAAATGCGGTTGCCGGATCGGACAATTCAGTTCCGGTGATGCAAAGTTTGTCAAAGACATCGACTTGAGTCCGAAAGTCTCGAACCTTGTGATGTAATAGCGGGTTGTTGAGCCGTTCCTGGTATCCCGGAGAGCCAGTTAGCAAAACAACAGGAGACTTTTCAGCAAAGGCGCCCGCAATCGAATTGCAGACACTTAGGCCTCCGACACAATAAGTAACACAGACTGCGCCCATTCCATTGACTCGCGCATAGGCATCTGCAGCAAATCCCGCATTATCCTCACGCGTGCAACCAATCACGTTGATGTCACTTTTTTCCAGCAGACTGTAAAAAGACAATACATAGTCGCCAGGAATCCCAAAGATGTCAGCAATTCCATAGTCCTGCAGACGCTCAATCAGGTATTTCCCAATACTCCTAGGCGTGGCCGGACAACTTATAGATTGATAATCCTTAACAACGGTTGATGAAGAAAACATCGCTACCTCCCTGTTTCTATGCCCATCCAATAGCACCAAAGTCAATTCATGGCCTACTGGCTGGCAACTCAAGGTATTGTCGCCCCCTTGCCACTATCTTACGCCGTTGCCATCGGCGTTGTTGACCTACTTCGGGAGGTTCATTATTTGGCTGAATAAAAAATTAGGTAGAGAACATTACTTGGCCTGTGACCCATACTCCCGAATCTCGGCCAAAAAGTTTAAGATGCAAGTTCGGCAACAGCGAACGAACTTTAGATTTGTTGCCGGTTATCGAGAGATGACAGAGGATTATGCAGGCATCAGATATTACGATTCAAGGAGCCCGTGAGCACAACCTTCAGGAGGTTGATGTTGTTTTGCCGCGTAATCAACTGATCTGTTTGACAGGTGTCAGCGGAAGTGGAAAAAGTTCACTTGCGTTCGACACTTTGTTTGCGGAAGGNCAAAGAAGATATGTGGAAAGCCTNTCCAGTTTTGCACGTCAGTTTCTNGGCCAGATGCCAAAACCGGATGTGGAACATATTTCTGGGCTCAGCCCTTCCATTTCGATTTCTCAAAAGACAGCGGGCCGAAACCCTCGTAGCACGGTTGGGACNATTACAGAAGTTTATGACTTCCTACGAGTCCTCTACGCTCGAGTCGCCAAAGGTTATTGTCCTCATTGCGGTAATCCCATTACGGCACAGACTCGTGAACAAATCATTTCCCACATTATTCAGATAAAAAAAGGGACAGTGATTACCGTCCTTGCTCCGATTATTCGCGGACAGAAAGGCGAATATCGTGACCTGTTTGAAGATCTGCTGAAGCAAGGATTCATTAGAGCTCGTGTCGACGGCCAAATTTGTGAGCTTACGAATCCACCTGCGTTGCAACGTAACTATCGCCACAACATTGAAGTGGTGATAGATCGTCTAAAACTGGCTGATAAAATACGGCCTCGGCTTGGCGAGGCTGTGGAGCAGGCCTTGAAAATCGGGGACGGATCGTTGATCGTTACCTCGGTTGGTAAGAATGCGAAGGATAAAGTTTATTCGAGTGACTATGCCTGTACCGATTGTCAGATCAGCTTCGCGGCACCATCGCCCCAACTNTTTAGCTTTAATAGTCCTCAGGGAATGTGTCCGGGCTGTAATGGTCTCGGTAAGATGTTCTCTTTTGACCCTGATCTCTTAGTGCCGAATCCCGAAAAGACNTTTATGGGTGGCGCGATCGAAGTNATCGGCAACCAGAAGAAAATGGGGCGTTGGAGAAGGCATATTTATCGAGGTGTTGCGGCAACTCTCGAACGCAAGAATGACTGGGAAGAAGGTTACATGCTGGACACTTCCTGGCAGGATCTTTGNCAGGAAGCCAGAGATGCCTTGTTGTGGGGGACAGGTGAACTTCATATCACGTACACCTGGCGTGGAGGACGTTCGCCTCTAAAGTACGGTGGAACGTATGAAGGGATTATTCCCGAGTATCAGGAAAAGTACGCTTCCAGTCGCAGTAAGCCTCATCAGCGGAAACTTGAACGTTATATGAATACGATTCATTGCCCACAATGTGACGGGCAGCGTTTGGTGGATCAGGCCAGAAATATGCGGATGCATTCCCGGCATGTGCGGTTTGCCAATAATCCGGAGCTTTCGCTGCCTGAAGTTTGTCACTTGAGTGTCAATCAGGCGGTGGAGTTCTTTTCAGACCTGAAACTTGATAAGAACTCTGCACTAGTGGCAGAAGATGCTCTTAAGGAGATCAGAGCTCGACTGGGCTTTTTACTTAATGTTGGCCTGGGTTACCTCACGTTAGATCGTACGGCCCCTACTCTGTCCGGCGGTGAAGCTCAAAGAATTCGTCTGGCAGCACAGATTGGTTCGGGGCTTGTTGGTGTCACCTACATCCTCGACGAACCGTCAATCGGTTTGCACGCTCGTGANAATGATCGACTNATTAANACGCTNCTCAAATTACGAGANGTTGGAAATACNGTCGTTGTCGTGGAGCATGACGAGGACACCATGCGAGCGGCAGATTACATCGTTGATTTTGGGCCGGGTGCCGGAGTCGAAGGCGGNGAGATAGTGGCTCGAGGGAAACTCGAGGATATTCGAAGTCAGGAGCGTAGTGTTACCGGTCAGTTTCTGGCCGGCACACGTGAAATTGTCACGCCTGAAACCCGTCGTCCNCAGACATCTCCAACACTAAGAATTCTTGGGGCTCGACATAATAACCTCAAAAATATAGANGTAGAAATTCCACTTTCAAACTTTATCTGTGTAACAGGGGTTTCTGGTTCGGGTAAAAGTTCGCTGATTAACGATATTCTGGCAGACGGTCTGAGACGCGAACTCAATCGTGCTGAATCGATACCTGGTGTCCATAAAGANATATTGGGCACGGAACATCTCGATAAGATGATCGCGATTGACCAGTCTCCTATCGGTCGTACACCACGGTCAAATCCCGTGACTTATATCAAAGTCTTTGATGANATTCGGAAACTGTTTGTTCAGCTTCCTGATGCAAAACGACGTGGTTACAAACCNGGCCGTTTTAGCTTTAATGTCAAAGGTGGCCGTTGTGAAGCTTGTGAAGGAAATGGGAAAAACAAACTGGAGATGGACTTTCTGGCTGACATCTGGGTCCAGTGCACNGTCTGCGAAGGAAAACGTTTCAATCGGGAAACATTGCAAATTAAGTTTAAGGAACACTCTATTTCAGATGTCCTTCAACTGGATGTTCGGCAGGCATTAGGGCTGTTTGAGAATATCCCGAAAATTTATGACAAGCTGAAAACACTTGCCGATGTCGGGCTTGAATATCTCAAACTAGGACAGGCCTCTCCNACCCTATCCGGTGGAGAGGCTCAACGCATCAAGTTGGCTAGGGAATTAGTTCGCAAGAGTACGGGCAATACGATTTACATCCTCGATGAACCGACTACCGGGCTTCACTTTGCAGATATTGAATTACTGCTCAANGTGCTTCATGGCTTTGTGGANCGCGGTAATACAGTTGTTGTNGTNGAGCACAATATGGATGTCATTAAGACNGCGGACTGGGTGATTGACCTTGGGCCTGATGGTGGAGAAGGCGGTGGTCAGTTAGTGGTGGCTGGTACTCCGGAAGATGTCGCAGCTTGCAAAGCCTCTGAAACAGGAGTGGCGCTGTACCGAACATTACATAAGTTACCAAATGATCAAATCCTAGCGGAAGAAGATCGTGAAGTTGCTGAGGAAATAACCAGTATCCGAGTGCGAGGTGCAAGGCAGCATAATCTTAAGTTGGTCGACGCAGACATTAGTCGCAATAAGATGACGGTTTTCTCAGGGCCTTCCGGNAGTGGCAAGACGTCACTTGCAATGGATACNATTTATGCAGAAGGTCAGCGGCGTTACGTGGAGAGTTTAAGCTCCTANGCCCGTCAGTTTATTGGTCAGACTCAGAAACCAAGATTAGATCACATTGATGGCTTGTCTCCGGCTGTCGCGATTGAACAAAAGAATCTGGGGCACACTCCCCGAAGTACCGTAGGTACTGTCACGGAGATTTATGACTATCTGCGTATTTTGATGGCTCGAATGGGAATACCTCACTGTCCTGATTGTGATGTCTCCGTCGGTACTCAGACTTCCGATCAGATTGTGGATAAGATATTGTCGGAAGATGAAAATACCCGTCTTTACTTACTGGCCCCTGTGGAATGCGATACGGGGCAGCAATATACGGCACTCTGGGACGAGATCCGGGCGAGCGGATTTATTCGAGTAAGAGTTGATGGGACNACGTATTCGCTGGAGGAAATGCCGGAACTGGATCGTAGGGTTTCACATACCATCGAAGTGGTAGTCGACCGAATCACAGTGCGAGATAAGGATCGCAGTCGTATTGCCGAAAGTGTGGAGTCCGCTTTACAGATTGGTAAAGGAGTACTTAACGTTGCCTACGCCCAGAAGAAGATGGAAGAATCGCAATGGCTGGTGCGGAAACACAGTCAGCATTTGGCTTGTGAAGAATGTGGCCGATCCTTTGAGCAACTGACACCTCATCACTTCTCATTCAACAGTCAATTAGGATGGTGTGGTTCGTGTGAAGGGTTAGGTACACAACGAGGGGCTAATCCGGCTGCTTTACTGAATGATACCCATGCCACGTTACTCGATGGTGCCATTGCACTGTGGCCCGAACTGTCCAATGAGATGGCTCGAGCGATGATGGAAGCTTTGCTTGAGGGCCTGCAGATTAACGCGGAACTTCGTTTTGTTGACTTGCCGGCCGCGACTCGTAGGAAAATACTACATGGTGCGGACGAACAGTGGTTTGAAGTGCATTTGCCCGGCAGAAGTAAAAGCTCCGGCCCGCGTTTTAAGTTCCAGTTTAAAGGCCTTTATCCGGCTTTAGCCGAGGCATCTCGCGTCTCCCCTTCACTAAGAACAAAGCTGGAACATCTTGTGGACGAGGTGGAATGTTCCACCTGTGGAGGTAGCCGGTTGCGCGAAGACGCTGCGGCTTACAAACTTGCTGGAATTACCATCGATCAACTTTGTAGTACAGCACTAGACGACTTACTGCAGATGATTAATGATTGGCAACTTACCAGACGCGAGAGAACGATCGCGGGTGAATTATTGCGTGAAGTACGCGAACGGCTCGAATTTCTCAACGAAATCGGTCTCCACTATTTAACGCTGCATCGTCCCAGTGCTTCGTTATCTAATGGTGAGGCTCAGCGTATTCGTTTAGCAAGTCAGCTTGGTAGTGGATTGTGCGGTGTATTGTACGTGCTGGATGAGCCAACGATCGGGTTGCATCCTCGAGATAATACAAGATTACTACGAGCACTTTATAAACTGCGAGATCTTGGTAATACCTTGTTGGTTGTAGAGCATGACCGCGAAATTATTGAAGGTAGTGATTACCTTTGTGATTTTGGCCCCGGGTCGGGCAAGCACGGTGGAAACATCGTGGCTCAGGGAACCCCCAAGCAATTATCGAAACGCAAGGCCTCATTAACAGGGCCTTACCTCTCCGGAGCTAAAGCGATTGCGATTCCGGAGAATCGCCGTCCTGTTGAGTTGAAGTCGGGTAAGCAACAAGTAATCAAAGTGATTGGAGCCCGCCACCACAACCTGAAGAATGTTGATTTGGAGATTCCTCTAGGGACACTCACAGCAATTACCGGGCCAAGTGGTAGTGGTAAAAGCTCACTCATTGACGGTATTTTGTACACCGCGTTAGCTCGGAAGTTACATCGCGCATCCGGAATCCCCGGGGCACACGATAGAATTGTGGGGATTGAATATATCAATAAAGTGATCCGTGTCGATCAGAATCCAATTGGTAATTCACCCAGTTCGAATCCGGCAACTTATACCGGTTTGTTTGATTTAATACGTACGTTGTTTTCCCAACTTCCTGATGCAAAATTACGTGGCTATACTGCGCGACGATTTAGTTTCAATGTACCGGGTGGTCGATGTGATGCCTGTGATGGATATGGACAAAACTGTATCGAAATGCACTTCCTGCCAGACGTTTGGGTTCAGTGTGAAACGTGTGAAGGGAAACGCTACAATCCAGATACGTTGGCGGTTAAATTTCGTGGCCGCTCGATTTCGGACGTCTTGGAGATGACCATCGCAGAAGCGGTTGAATTATTTGATAACATTCCAAAAATTCGCCGAATCTTGCAAATGCTTTGTGATGTCGGACTCGATTACGTAGCGCTCGGACAACCTGCCCCAACGCTATCGGGCGGTGAAGCTCAGCGGGTGAAGTTGGCAGCGGAGTTGTCGCGACCTGATACCGGTCAGACTTTGTACTTGTTGGATGAGCCGACGACGGGGCTTCACTTCGATGATATTGCCAAATTATTGGATGTCCTCCACCGTTTGGTGGATTTGGGGAATACGGTTGTCGTCATTGAACATAATCTCGATCTGATTAAGACCGCAGACTGGGTTGTCGACATGGGACCAGAGGCAGGCTTTGGTGGTGGAGTGATTGTTCAGACTGGTACTCCGGAATCACTTGCCANTTATGCACAAAATCTTCAACTCAAAAAATCCGATTTACCCAGCCATACAGGGGAAGCTTTAATTCCGGTCATTGACGCTGGGCCGTATGAAAATCGGGAAGTNTATGATCCNCACGCAGAACAAATCAAAGAGGANGATNTGGATCTTTTAGAGATTGGGCAGGAAGTTTCGATGCCCTGGAAGACTGACGGTAGAGCTTGGCATACACAACGCCGCGTTGGTCGCGATGGTGGCGAAGTGAAGTGGGAGGGATCTATTCTGGCTGAAACGATTGATAAGATTGAGCAGGTTAGTAGCAGCCTAAATGAAACAGACTACGGTTCACGCACTGTCGTGGAGATCGCCGCTGGTAAGAANAGTTTGGGTTGGTTTTTTCATGCAATCACNGCGGAAACGTGGATGCTTAAGATGAAATTCCGTACCGCTCCGGGAACATTTAATCGCGAGAAGTTAGNGGAGGNGATTGGACTTAAAACCTTGAATCAAATGGATGACCTGCCGGTTTATGGGAACGAACCTCGTGTCAAAGTAAAGAAGAGNTCGCAGTGGCANGAAGTTGAGATTCGTGCTTATAGTCTGGAGGAAATCGACACGCCGGCTTACTGGGAATTTGTAGAGACAGCAGTCAAGGCATTCGAAGAGTTCACGGGTGGGACTGGTGCAAAAAAGATCGAGAAGTCTCCCTGGAAATCCAATGGACAAAAGTGGCATTTCTCAACGAAAGGCTTTATGCCTGGACATAAACGTATGTGGAAGATGGAGGTTTGGGAAGACCTCTATCAGTTGCTGCAGGATGTACTACCCGATGGAAACTTCCTCTGGAACAACAAAGTGTTGGTTCATTTGTACATCTCAGGTGGCCGTGTACCGTGGTTGACAGTGACGACGAAAAAGGCGGAGGCATTACGATTAACCATCAATTGCCCAAAAGGTCTGATGACGGCCGGACGGATTGCTGAGTTTGGAAGTCGTAGAGATTTTGATTCCAGTTTGGCGAAGAAGGANGTAGCCCACCTTTATTTCAATAAGTCGGAAGATATTTATTCAAGTGACCTAGAGGGTTACCTAAGAAATTTGCTGGCTGAAATGCAGGAGTTGGAATGATGTCACTGATTGATCCAGCTATGTTGTTTCGCTTCTCCGTACCGTGTCTTAAGGTAAGTAAACCCTGGGGGGCAACCGGAGTGAATCTTACACCTCGGTATAAACTTCCTTCTTTACAGGAGTTGAGCGGGAGGGATGAGTATGCAGACGTTCGTATTGGATGGAATACTGAAGGGATATTTATTCAGGCAGAAGTAAAAGGCAAACAGCAGGCATTATGGTGTCGTGATTCACGTGTNGAGGACAGCGATGGCCTGCACTTGTTTATTGATACTCGTGATACTCATACTATCCATCGTGCAAACCGTTTCTGTCACTGGTTCACGTTTATGCCCGAAGGGGCAGGTGCTCGCCGTGCGGAGCCGTTAGCGGCNCATCTGGAGATTAATCGTGCGCGCGAAAACCCGACCTTGGTAAGAAGTGAACGGCTTCAGGTTTACGCTCAGACTAAAAAGGACGGCTACTTAATTCGAGGCAGGATACCGGCAGATTGTCTTACGGGNTTCGATCCGGAAGATTACCCGCGTCTTGGCTTTAGTTATGCCGTTGTTGATCGTGAATTGGGTTGGCAGACTTTCTCCGTCGGTCCGGAATACCCGGTGCAGGAGGATCCAACACTCTGGGGTACCTTGGAGCTTGANAGCTAGTGTCGACATCATCGGAGTTGTATGAAGTTCGGATNCCTGATTTCGAAATTCCCAAAGCAAGACTTTGTTTGACCGCTTGGATAGTGGGTTCNGGCTCGATGGTTGAGTCNGGTGATCCCTTGTGCGAAATCTGTGCGGAAGATATNNTCGTGGAAATTGTGGCCAGGCATGGTGGTGTATTTCACTACGCNGCGGTGGAAGTNGATGATGAGCTTACGACAGGGACTGTGATTGGGACGATCGAGTTGGAATTCGAAGGGGAGAACTAGCGTCTACGCATCGCGCGATCNAGCCCACGTTGTGTATCACGTTTCTTCATNGACTGTCGCTTGTCATGCACTTGCTTACCTTTGCAAAGTCCTAGCAAAAGTTTACAGATTCCCCGGTGATTGAAATACATTTTTAAGGGGACGAGAGTGTGCCCATTTTGCGTTGCTTTTTCAGCAAATTTCCGGCGCTCAATCTTATGCATGAGTAATTTGCGTTCGCGACGTGGACGATGATTGAGATGTGAGGCCTGTTTGTATTCGGGAATATCGCATCCGACAAGATAGACATCTTTGCCGATCACGCGACCATAAGCTTCGTCGAGTGAGACTTGCCCGAGGCGCAGACTTTTTACTTCACTGCCTCGAAGGACAATGCCGCATTCCAGCGTGTCGATAACATGATACTGATGCCTTGCCCTACGGTTTTCCGCAATGTGGCTGGTTTTTTGTTCGGGCTCAGTGTTTTGCTTGTTCTTTTTCTTACCCATCGGGGCATCAGTGCAAAAGAGGATACAATAGGCAGCTTGATAGGTTGTGTTTAACCCAGCATAGTCGGCCACCGAGAAAGTATCCAGCGGCCACAGCGTTTACTGGATGAGAGAAGTATGTTTAGTAGTGAAGAGTCCAAGATGGCATTCTATATGCTGGGCCGTGTCGAGCTAAGTAAATACCTGCGATTACAGCGGCAGTTGGTGGAAACACAGAGCTATGCATCGGATCGNATCCAGGTNTTGCTTTGTGAACACGANCCGGTTATTTCAGTTGGTCGAATGGGNTCTCATGCTGATATCCGCTTGGGNGCAGANCGATTCAAATCGGGTAAGTTAAAGTCACTTTGGGTGGCTCGNGGTGGTGGCTGTATCCTNCANCGTCCNGGCCAANTGGCAGTTTATCCNCTGATTCCGATGAATTGGTATCAGGTGTCCCCAGGTAAAGTTTTGAGGCTAGTACGACAGGCAGTCGTAGGCGCTCTGCATGAGCTTTCCTATACACCATTGGACACGGAGATCGATTTCAATATTTGGGGGCGTACAGGATTGCTGGGCGTTACCGCGATGGCTGTGCAGCAGGGCGTAAGTTGCTTTGGGACGTATCTTAATGTGGAACCGGAAATGCGGGATTATGGATTTATCGACGCAGTGAAGAAGATTCCAGCTGATCAATCCCGAGGAACAATGAGTAGCCTGCTGGCCGAACGCAGGCAGGTTGTTAGAATGGCTCAAATTCGGTCAGCCATGGTACAATCATTTGCTGATGTATTCGAATGTCAGGATTACCATATACACACTGGTCATCCCTTGCTTCGAGAACAAGTTTAGGTCACTNACTGGAAAACGGGAAAATTACCGTTGGATATTCAAACATCTTTTCCTGAACTTCCCATCGTGGAAGCTCCTTCGTCGTCATCAAGTCGCCAGCGATTACCGGANTGGTTGCGTCGTGAAGTCCCGAAGGGAAATGCGAACCATTTTACTCAGGGTTTGATGGAAGAACTTGGGCTGGAGACGGTTTGTGATAATGCGAAATGTCCAAATCGAATGGAGTGTTACTCTCAACTTACGGCCACGTTTATGATACTCGGCAATGTTTGCACTCGCCCATGTGGCTTCTGTGCTGTCGGGCGAGGTAAACCGGATAAGTTGGAAGAGGATGAACCACAACGTGTTGCCGAAGCAGCCCATCGACTGGGGCTGAAGCATGTTGTTATTACTTCGGTGACTCGAGATGATTTACCGGATGGGGGGGCCGAACATTATTACCAGTGTGTGACTGAGACTCGTGCGCGTACGGGCGCAACCATTGAAGTACTTACACCAGATTTTGTAGGTAATCTCGATGCATTAGACCGAGTGATTGATTCGGCTCCGGAAGTNTTTAACCATAATGTTGAAACGGTGCCTCGACTCTATCGCAAAGTTCGTGGCCCCAAGTCCCGCTATCGCTGGACANTGAGTATGCTTNGCCGGATCAAGCAGCGGAATCCCGAGCTNAAAACCAAGAGCGGTTTGATGTTAGGGTTGGGTGAAACGCATGAAGAGTTATTCGAAGTATTTGCAGATCTCCGAGATCACGATGTCGATTTTCTCACNCTNGGNCAGTATTTNCAGCCGGGTGCAANGTATNTGCCGGTGGAAAGGTACATCCCACCCGATGAATTTAACTTCNTGGGTGATGCGGCGAGGAANATGGGATTTANGAAGGTTGCCAGCGGCCCGTTTGTTCGCAGTAGTTACCACGCACGCGATATGGCAGAAGACGAAGCTTAGATACTGGTTGAATTGTCGAATGCTTTGGTGCTTGCCTAGATGTGTTACATTTGTATGAACTTCCTGTAATGAACCTCCTGTAATGAACATGCGTAATCGTTAAGACCCCCATTGAATTGTTCTCCTTATGCTAGAAATCTTAGATCTAAAAAAATCTTTCGCACAGCCAGACGGTGAGCGTTTGGAGATTCTCGACATTCCCGAATTTCGAGTGGATGCCGGAGAACAGGTTGTGCTACTCGGAAGAAGTGGGGGCGGTAAGACGACGCTACTGCATGGCATTTCCGGGATTACAAGGATAGATTCCGGAGAGATACGTTTTTTGGATCAGGAACTAACGAAGTTTTCGGAGCCGATGTGGGATCGCTTTCGAGCCTCAAATATTGGTTATGTTTTTCAGACCTTCAATCTTCTACCAGCTTTTACTGCGTTGGAAAACGTCCTGCTTGGGATGAGTTTTGCCAAAGATGTTCCCGATCACAAATATGCCAATTGGCTTTTAAAGCGAGTTGGATTGGGGCATCGCCTGGATCACAAGCCTGATCAAATGAGTGTGGGTGAACAGCAACGTGTTGCGGTTGCTCGAGCGTTGGCGAATCGCCCCCGTTTGTTGTTGGCCGATGAGCCCACGGCTAATATCGATCCCGCCAATCAACAGGGAATTGTCTCTTTGATCAAAGAGACATGTGAAGAATCTAATATCGGACTTATTTTGGTAACGCATGCGATGGAAGTCGCCAGTCAGTTCGACCGAATTGATCATCTCGAAAATATCAATCTCGTTGCCGCCGAAGCTACCGCCAGTATGTCAGAAGTAGAGGGGGAGAGGCACGAGTCATGAATTTGCTGACGATTGCTGTACGCAGTATCAAACAACGGTTCCTTTCCTCCACACTGACAATGATTTCGATGGCATTGGGGGTTGGTCTTGTTGTCGCCGTGCTCGCGATTTTTGGTATTGTCCAAAAGTCCTTCAATGCCAATGCAACACTGGGTTACAACATGGTGGTCGGCGCTAAAGGGGGAAAGCTGCAACTGGTTTTGAACTCGGTTTACTATCTTAGTGAGCCGATCGAAAATATTCCGTATGACTATTATTTGGAATTTCAAAATCAGGAAGTCCGAGAAAAACAATACAGTGGTTCATATTCTTACAAAGCTGTGCAGCATCAGCAGGCAGCACGTGCAACTCTTTTAGCTTCCGGGATCGGGGTGACATCTCCGGCAGGAATAGTTGCAGCATTAGCTGCCAATGCAATCGTTGAACAGCACCATGAACACCTCTATCCCTGGAAGCGTGAAGGAAAGTACTCGGCCTTTACCGACTTTGCTATTCCATTGTGTCTGGGTGACTATGTTGGGCCCTACCGAGTCGTAGGTACAACTCCTGATATGTTTTCTTTGTTGAAGTACGGCCCTCAGGGTGACCAAGATTATCAATTGGATGGAAATGGTCGCAACTTTGATTATTTCACCGAAGAGAATGGATTCTTTGAAGCTTTAGTAGGCTCAGTCGTCGCCGAGGATCGTGGCTTAAAAGTTGGTGATACGATCAACCCGTCTCACGGTTCAACCGAAGGCGATGCGCATGCCACAAAGTTTGTCGTGGTGGGTATTTTGGAATCCACCGGCACGCCTAATGACAGAGCGGTGTTCATTAATATGGAAGGCTTCTATCGCATGAGTGATCATGCAAAACCTTTGGAGAACGAAGACGATGTGTACGGTACGAANCAAATCGCTCACAAGATTACCGACGCAGATTATATATTGCCGGTCGAGAANCGCGAGATAACGGCCATGCTGGTGCGTATGGATCCTCTCTATTCGATCGGGATTGAGAATCAGGTGAATGAAGGTAACGTAGCTCAGGCAGTATTTCCAATTACTGAGATTCGTCGGCTATTGGATTACTTTGTTAGCCCGGTGCAGACTTTACTATTGGTTTTAACGGTGTTGATTTGCTTTATGTCCGGTGTGAGTATTCTTGTCAGTATTTACAATTCCATGAGCGATCGTCGTAGTGAAATTGCTGTATTGCGAGCTTTGGGCGCCCGTCGGGGCACGGTCTATAACATCGTGCTGCTTGAATCCATGGTGCTTTCATTAGTTGGCGGATTNATGGGAATCATTGGAGGGCATGGGCTGATTGCTGCCTTCAGCGGAGTGATTGAAAGTCAAACCGGAGTCCANATTGGTTTCTTCGAACTTGCGCCCCCTTTGCCATTTCCTGTTTTGAACTCGATTTCTTCGGAATTTCTCGTGATTCCAGGTCTTGTTTTACTGGCAATCTTTGTCGGGTTTATTCCTGCTGCCAGTGCCTATAAGACAGATGTATCCAAGTCGCTTGGTAAATAACGGGTGTGATTAAGTCTTCAGTTCGTCGAGCTAAGGTGAATAAGGTCATTGAAATAATACTTGTCTCTAAGGTATTATTGATAATGTTGGCTCGATGCCGCGCTGACTTTAAATTAGAAGAAATCATCCTCCGTGGAGTTCGGGTGAATCGATGAAATGTCTAACGGTTTTAACGTCAGTACTCACATTATTTACCGCCTTGATCATGAGCGTTTCTCAGACGCAGGCATGTCCTTTCTGTGTAGCGACAACGCAAACGTTCACGGAAGAAATAGCATCAATGGATGCTGTTGTATTTGCCAAGCTCGTCAAGCTACCCCCGCCTATCAAACCAGGAACTCAGTTGGCGGAAGGCGAAGAGATTCCTCGCGCCAAGTTTCAAGTCGTGACCATCGTCAAGGGGAAAGAACTTGTCAAGCCAGCGCAGTCGATTGAAGCGATTTACTTTGGTGAAGCTAAAGTGGGTACGACCTTCTTAGTGATGGCTGTTGACCCACCCAAGCTCATGTGGTCGACTCCTCTTGAAATTTCCAAAACAACTCAGGATTACATCCTTAAACTTGACTCGCTTCCCAAAGATCCGGTCGCCCGACTTGAGTTTTTCCAGAAGTACCTTGAAAACGAAGATGAAGAGCTCGCTCGCGATTCTTACGATGAATTTGCTAATAGCCCTTACGATGTAGTCAAAGCTTTAAAGTCCAGGATGGAGCATGCTCAGTTGATCGGCTGGATTCAGGATGCCGAAGTCCCGGCCAGTCGTCGACGCTTATATCTCACCATGTTGGGTGTATGTGGTTCCGAAAAGGATTTGCCTATGCTGGAAGAACTGCTGAGTTCATCCGATCGAAAGAAGAAGGCCGGGCTGGACGCATTGATTGGCTGCTATCTTACGTTGAAAGGACCTGATGGGCTGAAGTTGATAGAGGACTTGTTTATTCGCAATAAAAAGTCTGAATACGCCGATACCTACGCTGCCGTTATGGCATTGCGATTTCACGGAACTGAGTCGGACGTTATTCCACGCGAACGTATCCTTGTTTCAATGCGATACATGCTTGAGCGACCTCAACTGGCAGACTTGGTTATTCCTGACCTTGCCCGGTGGGAGGATTGGAGTCAGATCGATCGTATG
Organism: Planctomycetaceae bacterium; assembly: GCA_002705165.1. GTDB lineage: Bacteria > Planctomycetota > Planctomycetia > Pirellulales > Pirellulaceae > UBA721. Next base: position 15,671 of record PAJC01000028.1, read on the forward strand.
GTGAAGTTATTCAAAGATGCGGATGAAGAAACAAGCTGGGTTCGTGTGCCTGTGATTAACTACTTGCGTCAGTGCCCTTTGCCAAAGGCTAAAAATCAAATCAAAGCACTTGAAAAAATTGATCCTGCAGCGGTGAAGCGTGCTAATACATTTTTCCCGTTCGGTCCAACTAACAGTGGTCGTGGAGATACGAAGACTCCCAAGAGTTCCTCGTTTGACAAACCAACCAAAGCAACCTTTGTTTCTGCTCCGGCAATTGACATCTCGGTAGTTAGCGAAGTAACGCCAGAAGAATCAAGTACAGCCGGAACAAGTTCGACTGATACCGTCGAAGATACTGCGATTCCTGCCACACCAAGCCTAATGCCTTCACCACGCATGGAGCAGGCATTATTGCCGGCAGCGAAAGATAATTTGGAAGAATCACAGCAGGAAACGAACCTTTGGTACGCTTTGGGCGTACCATTTCTAGCCGGGCTCGGCCTGCTATTCGTTCAGTGGCGTATTATGAGCGGTTCTGGTACCTAGCCAGACGACGCTATCGTCATCGGCTTTTTCAGTTTCGATTCTATCGGTTAGTTCGTTCGTAATACCTGTTTTTATAGCAGTGCGAATCAAATCCGCTTCCACAGCATATTTTGCGTACCGGCAGGACGATATCGAGTAAGGAGTATTGATTTTTCACTAACGGTAAAACCAATGGTAGAAGATAGTTTATTTAGTGATGACGGTTTGGATGAGGATGCCCAGCTGTTTTCCAGCAACTCAAAGGAGCTTGATGTTTGTGAATATCGATCTTTTAGTAGTTGGGCTGTGGTATCCCTCGTATTGGCGTTGGCCGGACTAGCATTTTTCGTTCTCCTGGGACCCGATGGATTTATACTTTATGCTCCGATTCAGATTGTCGGATTGATCCTTGGCTTGCTGGGATTGTTCAGGATTCGAAGAAACAGCTTTGAACTAACCGGTGAAAAATTAGCGAAAGCCGGAATTTCCGTGAGTGTCCTTTTCTTATTGATCGGTGGTACCTGGGCTTCGATCGTCTACTTAACCGAAGTCCCAGACGGTTATGATCGGATTAGCTTTTATACTTTGGACAATGAGGGGGCAACGGCAGCTTCGCCGATCTCTCAAGAAGCAGCTAAGTATCATGACAAATCTATCTTTATCAAAGGATATGTGCATCCCGGAGTGAATGGGCTGGGTAATATTTCTCGATTTGTACTTGTCGGGGACCTAAGCGCCTGTTGTTTTGGTGGGCAGCCTAAGCCATGGGATATGGTGGAAGTCGATCTCAAGCCCGGTGATGAACTCACGTATGATATGAAACGTCATCGAGTTTGGGGTACAATAACAATTGATGTAGCCCCGCATCTGGCTGTTGGCTCTACGAAAGAAGCTACCGGCGATAAGCAGTTGCAGGGTGGTTTTTACCACCTCGAAGCTGATGGGATCAAATAAGGTACTTTGATTTCAATTAGTGGGATTTGGAGTTTCCGATGACTCACTTAAAATCATGTGTTTGTCTTTTCTTCGTGCTGTTTTTTGTCACGACAGTTAAGTCTCAACAGANAGATAAGAATCGCCTGAAGGATATTTCTTTCGATACGATCAAGTTTGATATCGAAAAGGGCGNTCCGTTTAAACGCGACATGCTGACGAAGGAGATTGTGGCTCTAGAAGGTCAATTGGTACGTATTCGCGGCTACATGCTGCCTAGTTTCCAGCAGGCTGGTATCAAAAAATTTGTACTTGTTCGTGACAACATGGAATGTTGCTATGGCCCTGGTGCTGCTCTTTACGATTGTGTGATTATTGAAATGCAGGGTTCAGCCTCGGCTGAGTTCTCCGTGCGTCCGATGGCTGTTGAGGGTATTTTCAAAGTGAGTGAATTCAAAGGCCCCGATGGAAAACATTTGGCGATTTACCATATTGACGGGCGTAGTGCTAAGTAAGCCGTTCGATTTATTCTAGAGTTCGAAAGTTTGTTTGACGAAGTCGTCAACAATGAAGTTGCAGCACCAACATTCGGCTCCACTCTGACTCTGCCTGCCGGCGATCTGCTTCCACTTGGCGGGACGTATTAACTTCTAAGGTNGGAATGAGAGCAATACTTGGCTGATTAAGGAATAATCAACTAGGTTCTAAGTCTTTGNTTTCTTTAATTCCTTCAAAAACACGTCTATAATCGACAGGATATAACGATCCCCTGTATGACTGGAGTATGGTGATGGCCGCTAAAACCTGGCAGCTCNCAGATGTAAGTGACGGTACGTTTGNCGAACATTTAGAAATATCATCCCAAGATATTGACGGCACCCCTGAAGNGTGGAGTGTAGCGAAAAAGACTCTGCGAGGTGGTCTGAGTGATGGAGTTGAAGTTGTAGAGATCAATAACGGCAAACTCTCATTTGGTGTGCTCTTAACTCGTGGAATGAGTTTGACGACTGCGACGATTGGCAACCAGAGTTTTGGTTGGAAGTCCCCCGTGCAGGGACCCGTTCATCCTAAATACGTGCCTCTGAACGAGCCTAGTGGTTTGGGATGGCTTGATGGTTTTGATGAGATGATGGTTCGCTGCGGTTTGGAAAGTAATGGTGCTCCCGAATTCGACGAGGANACCAATAATCTGAAGTATCCCCTTCACGGACGTATTGGGAATAAGCCGGCTCAAAAGGCCGCTGTCACGATTGATCCTGAAGCTGGAACGATTTCTATTTCTGGNGTAGTCGTGGAAACACGCTTTCATTTCTTTAAGCTCTGTTTGGAAACGACGATTACCACCAAATTTGGTGGTAATGCNATTACAATCAGTGACACAGTCAAAAATCTCTCTGCCAGTCCTGCCGAAGCTCAGGTGCTTTACCATGCTAACTTCGGTGACCCTCTGCTAGATGCAGGCTCTAAAGTTGTGGCCCCAATCAATGAACTTGTACCTCGCAATGATCATGCCGCCAGTGGAATCGAGACTTGGGATAGCTATCAGGCTGCTCAATCAGGTTTTGAAGAGCAGGTTTATTTTCTCACATGTCTTGGTGATGATGACGGGAATACAGAGATACTGTTAAAGAATGCGCATAGCACTCAGGGAGTCAGTCTCGGCTACAACACGTCGNAANTGCCTTGTTTTAGCGTTTGGAAGAACACGACGGCTTTAGAAGATGGATTTGTTACGGGGATCGAACCTGGAACGAATTATCCCAACCCCCGGACNTATGAAGGGGAACAAGGCCGAGTGCTCAAACTCGATCCGAATGGCTCGGCCAGTCTCGGTTTGACCATGCGGTTTCTTGTAACTGACAAACAGGTCTCAGAAGCAGAAGGACGCATTGCCGCTCTTCAGNCCAAAGCGGAGCCAATTATTCATGCTAAGCCTCAAAAAGGCTGGTGTGCCCGTTAAGAAACCGTAGATATTTTCGGAAGTCCTTTCAGGGTTTGCGAGACTCGCTTAAAATTTAATCGCCTTAGAGGAAGGTTGCCTACGCACGATAACCTTCCGAAAATGGGCACTTAGATAAACTAATCTGACGGGCAAGCCTCTCCGGCCGTCCGTTTTTCATAAAACACAACGTTCATCCAACGACTAATAGGAGTGAATGAGACATGACAAATCTATTTCCAAAATTACACAACGCGATGTGGCCAGGTTTAGTGGGTAAAGGTGATGAAGAAGGCCAGGAACCACCNATCAGTCTTAAGCGAATGCTGGAGCTGACAGCCGCTGCAGAAGTAGACGGACAGAAGTTCGAGGGGGTGGATTACTTTCTTTTCCACCCTCACACCGATCCTGATTCTAGCGATGATGAGCTAAAGGAAATTGCTGACCTGATTGGTAGTTACAACCTCAAAGTTGGTTCTCTGGTTGCTCCGGTGTGGCCCGGCACCGTTGGCGATTCAGCCATGGGTAACGATGAGCAGCAGGCTAAGTTTTTAGATGCGATCAAGAAAGCCTGTCGTATTGCTAATGTNTTCAATGATCATGGCATTCGTGAATACGGNGTNATTCGAATCGACTCNGCCGAGTTTGGTGTAGAAGAATGGCGCAAAGACCCTGTTGCTAATACGGCTAGAATTGTNGATACCTTCACGAAAGCTGCTGAGATTGCAGAGGCTCATGGGGAGCGTCTGGCATGTGAAGGCGAGATTTGTTGGGCAGGTATGCATAGCTGGAAAGACATGCTGGATGTCCTGGAAGCAGTTGGGGATAATGTGCCAGGGAGCTTTGGCTTCCAGTCGGATCAGGCACATACCTATTTGTATCTGATGGGGTATAACGCTGCTGAGCATGCGTTATTGCAGGAAGGTTATACAGAGGAAGAGTTTTACGCAGCCTATGAAATAATGACCGATAAATTACGTCCCTGGACAATCGACTTTCANGTGGCCCAGAACGATGGGACCGTGCATGGCGCTGGCTCGCATGACAAGACTGGTAAACATTGTCGGGCTGACGATCCAAACGGCAAACTGGATATCACTCGTACCGCTGGCTANTGGCTGAAAGATGCTACTGCACGTGGTATTCAGCACATTTGCTGGGATGGTTGTATGTTCTCGAACGCAGTGCTGGAAAATCCGGAAACATGGAACGTCATCCTCAAATCAATGGTTGATGTTCGTGATGCCCATGGTTGGAATTAATTGAGTAACAAATGATTCAGACTCCGGCTTTTAAGGAGCTGGGTAGNAAAGAAGAGAAAATAATAATGGCTAAGAAACCACTTAATATTGGAATGATTGGTTACGGCTTTATGGGTCGTACACACTCCAACGCGTACTGTAAAGTGAACAACTTTTTCGACCTNGAGTATAAACCGGTCCTGAAAGCTGCTTGTGCACGAAATGCTGAACGAATTCANGCNTTTGCTGANAATTGGGGCTATGAGTCAATTGAGACGGACTGGCGAGCTTTAGTTGCTCGTGAGGATATCGATGCNGTNGATATCTGTACTCCCAATAATCTGCATAAGGAAATTGCTTTGGCATGTGCTGAAGCAGGTAAGATGATTCTTTGNGAAAAGCCGCTGTCGATGAATGCAGCTGAAGGTGAGGAGATGTGTGCGGCAGTGGAAGCTGCTGGCGTGCCAAACATTGTCTGGTACAACTACCGCCGNGTGCCCGCAGTCACTTTGGCAAAACAGTTGATTGACGAAGGTAAGCTGGGAAGAATTTTCCATTACCGAGCTCAATTCCTTCAGGACTGGACGATCTCCACAGAGTTACCACAGGGTGGTGAAGGTCTGTGGCGTCTGGACGCTTCGGTTGCTGGTTCCGGCGTGACAGGTGACCTTTTGGCTCACTGTATCGATACTGCGATCTGGCTTAATGGGTCGATTGATTCAGTTTCAGCGATGACGGAGACATTTATCAAGGAACGTGTTCATCAGGATACGGGTGAGGTGATGCCGGTGACTATCGATGATGCCTGTACTTTCATGGGTCGTTTTAGCAATGGTTCGCTCGCATTGTTCGAGTCGACTCGTTATGCCCGGGGCCACAAAGCGCTGTATACTCTGGAAATTAATGGTGAAAAAGGATCTCTACGGTGGGATTTGCATGATTTGCATCGTCTTGAGTATTTCGATCATGGTGATGCTGGCGCGGTACGTGGATGGAAGAGCATCCATGTCACAGATAGTGAGCATCCATATATGAGTAACTGGTGGGTGCCTGGTTTGCAAATTGGTTACGAACATACCTTTGTTCACCAGGTTGCTGACTTCCTGAAAAGTCTGGAAACTGGCGAACCAGCTGGCCCGACCTTCCGGGATGCCTTGGAGACCCAGAAAGTGTGTGATGCTGTTTTGGCTTCTGCTAACAGTAGCACATGGCACAATGTAGGCTAAGCGTAGCGGGTTGTCGCATGAATTACTTAGCTCATGCTTACTTGTATCTAGAACAGCCTCTTTTCATGTCAGGCACGGGAGTGCCTGACATGTTGAATGTGGTTAATAGAAAAGTGCGAGTTCGCTCGCGTAACCTGAAACCGTTGTTAGAAAGTTCAGATTTAGACGTTGCCGAAATTGCGGCAGGGATTCAACAACATCTGGACGACGACCGCTGGTTTCATGCAACGAAAGTTTTCAATCAATTGAATCTCGAATTTGCTCAGGCAATGAGAGATGCAGATCCAGAAGACCATTCGTTGCGGCCTCGTTTTTTGGGGCACATTATTATTGAGCTGTTAATTGACGCTCGACTTGCAGAAATGCGTCCCCGATTACTTGACCGGTACTACGAAGTACTCGAACAAGTTGATGCAAAAAAAATCCAGCAGGTGATCAATATGGCCTCAGCATGTCAGACCGATCAATTTGTGAGATTTTTTGAAGTGTTCTGTCGCGAACGATTTCTATATGACTATCTGGATGACCAGCGTTTAGCGTATCGGTTAAATCAGGTGATGAAGCGAGTTGGTCTGCCGTTGTTTGGCGACTCGATAATGGAACTTATTCCGTCAATACGACGTCGCGTATATGACTGCCACGAAGCGCTGCTGACAGCCGAAGTGGAAACGGACTGACCGAAACAATTTGATAAGTGACTGTAGAGGAAACGAAACCATGAAATTTGGAATGAACTTACTGTTGTGGACCGGAGCGATGAATGATGACATGATTCCGGTTGTCGCTTCGCTCAAAGAGATGGGATACGACGGAGTCGAGGTTCCGGTATTCGAAGACAATATCGACCTCTACACTCAATGGGGATCTCGTCTTCAGGAGATGGGGCTCGAGTGTACCGCAGTCACAGTACGCGGAGAAGAAGATAATCCAATCAGTTCTGATCCTGCGGTTCGTGCGTTGGGCGTTGAGAATAATAAACGNGCTCTTGATAATGCGGCCGCCGCAGGTGCCATTCGACTTGTTGGACCTTATCACTCGGCATTGGGTGTATTCTCCGGTCAGGGACCAACCGAAGATGAATGGAAATGGGGCGTAGACAGCATGCGTCAGGTTGCTGAGCATGCTGAGACGGTTGGCATTACATTGGGAGTCGAAGCTCTCAACCGTTTTGAAACTTATTTACTGAATACCCATGCAGATTCGGCCCGGTTCGTTCGTGAAGTAAATCATCCGAACGCTCGTATGATGTACGATACGTTCCATGCCAACATCGAGGAGAAAGANATTGCTCAGGCTATTCGTGATTGTCACGATGTTTGTGCTTTGGTACATATCTCCGAAAATGATCGTTCTACACCAGGCAGCGGAAATGTNGACTGGGATACGAACTTTAACACATTGAAAGAAGTTGGTTATGACGGCTGGATGGTTGTTGAGGCGTTTGGCCTGGCGCTTCCNGANCTTGTTGCNGCCACCAANATCTGGCGACGAATGTATGAAAGTGAAGAGCAGCTTGCAAGCGATGCTCTGGGATTCATGAAANCGCAAGTGGCTCAACNCTGGGGTTGATTCGTATGGATGAACCTGTTTCTGAGAAGGGATTTTTAGCGGTTAACGAAGAGACAAATTGACTTCATCTGGCAATTCTTCGTATAGTTACGGCCATGTCAGACGAACGATCACAATCCGAGCAGCCGGCTATTCGTCCCAGAGCTGTGCCTATAGATCCTACACAGATGGGGTTAAGTGAGTTCTATCGTCCAGACGAAGACGAGGGAACTTCACTTACTGATTTGAGTGGTGCTTACGCGGAGTTAATAAACTCCGGCGAAGATCCATATCAGGCGGTCGAGTCNGAAGANTCCGCCATTCCAATNGAGGAAGCGGAAAACGACCNCCAATCAACTCAACCTGTTTCGGTGGCCATTACGGCAGAAGAAGAAGCAGAGCTGTCACCTCGTTCGATTTTGGAAGCAATGCTNTTTGTTGGAGACCCGACAGGCCAGCCATTGGAAGCGGCTAAAGTTGCCTCGCTGATGCGGGGTGTTTCGTCTCAGGAAATCGACAAATTAGTGACGGAACTGAATGGTAACTATGATGAACTAGGTTCTGTATTTGAGATTCGTCGTGAAGATGCCGGGTATGTGATGGGCTTACGACATGAACACGAACAGATGCGCGAGCGATTTTATGGTCGTGTACGTGAAACGAAATTGTCTCAGGTGGCAATCGATGTNCTTGCCGTTGTGGCGTACAATCAGGGTATAAGTCGACAGGCTATCGATGCGATGAGNGACCANGCTAGTGGATCNGTGCTTTCACAGCTNGTGCGACGTCAGATGCTTCGTCTCGAGCGGACAGACGATAAACCTCGTAAAACGATNTATTTTACAACCGAGCGCTTTCTCAAAGTATTCGGCTTGGACAATATTGAAGATCTTCCTCAGGCAATGATCCTTGATCACCAATGGTAAGTGAAGCTCTTTCAACTAAATATGAATTCTACTTCGGAGTGTTATGAACGCACGAGAAAAAATACTACAACTGCGATCCACGTCTCCGCTTATTCTGCCATCACTTTTATTGTGTGATTTTGGTGACCTGCGAAGTGAGCTTGAGCTTCTTGCCAAGGCAGGGATTCAGGCATTGCATTTGGATGTCATGGATGGACTNTTTGTACCTAACATGACCTATGGTATGCCCATCATCGAAGGCTTGGCTCGACATACAGAGCTACCGCTCGATGTCCACTTAATGATTCAGGAGCCANCGCGATATATTGAACAATTCGGAGCAGCTGGAGCGAATTTGATTACCGTTCATGTAGAAGCCTGTTCGGATCTTCCCGCTACTTTGAAGCAAATCCATGAGTTGGGCATTGCTAGTGGGGTGGCGCTTAATCCTGATACTGAACTCGATGCAATTCTCCCCTGTCTGGAACTTTGTGACCTNGTTCTATGTATGAGTGTCAACGCAGGGTTTGGTGGTCAGGAATTCAATCCTGTGGCGATTGAGAAATTTAAACAGCTTGTTGAAATCCGTGAACGACGGCAGTTGAACTTCGTCCTGGAAGTCGATGGTGGGATCAATGTAGAGACGATTGGAGACTGTTATTCAGCTGGTGCCACATGGTTTGTCGCCGGGTCTTCGATTTTCAAACAGCAATGCTACCAACAGGCGGTAACAGACTTAACGGCGGCTGCAACAGCCTGATTCGAAAAGAAAAGAGCCCGGTTTTGGGTTGCTGAGTTAATAAATTCAGCTTAAAACGAGAAGAATACAGCATTAATCTTGTCTTCANGGGTAATTATTCATTACCTTTTTGAGGTCGAAATTATCTTTGTTTAGACCATAATAACAGGCACCTTATTTATTAAATGAGATGTCTCAGCATTAAGAACTAGATGGCTAGCTCAACCGAAACCGAAAAACGAACAAAACGTGGCGTACCTGAAGGGCTTTTTGTAAAGTGTCCCGATTGTCGCGAGACGATTTACAAAAAAACAGCAGATGAACTGCTTGGGATCTGTCCCGTATGCGGTTATCACTTCTATGTATCAGGTCAAGAGCGTATTCGCCAGGTTTTAGACGAAGGTACATTTGAAGAGTGGGATGCTGAACTGATGCCCACAGATCCTCTGGAGTTCAAAGATCGCAAGTCATATGCCGATCGTCTCGTGGCCGAACAGAAACGGACAGGCCTTAGTGATGCGGCTTTGACTGGGTGCGGAATGATTCGAGCTCGTCGTGTCGCCATTGGCGTCACAGACTCCGCATTTATTATGGGAAGTATGGGGTCGGTTGTCGGTGAACGATTAACACGGCTTATCGAACGAGCCACCGAGCAAAACTTACCATTGATTATTATCAGTGGTTCCGGTGGTGGAGCTCGAATGCATGAAGGAATTCTGTCTCTGATGCAGATGGCCAAAGTGTCTGCCGCATTGGCTCGTTATGATCAGGAGGGCGGATTCTTTATTTCCGTCTTAACGAATCCAACAATGGGTGGCGTGGCAGCTAGCTTTGCAGCTCTAGGTGATGTCTGCTTCGCAGAACCCAAAGCCTTGATTGGCTTCGCTGGTCCGCGTACCATCAAGGCGACCATTCGTATTGAATTGCCGGAAGGATTCCAAACCAGTGAATTCCTTTTAGAGCATGGATATGTTGACCGAATTGTTTCTCGGGGAAAATTGAAGAGCGAAATTGCTCGCACAATCGACTACGTTGGTAAATAATCGGCTGAGGTTCGCTCAGGGGAATGGGTGAACCGTAGCAAGCTATTTCAATAAAGACCAAAGCTGCTAGCGATAGGAACAGGATTGATCCATGGGTTTGTTCGACAACGTCAAAGCACTCGTCGGTGGTAAAAAGAAATCCGATGGCAATCGCAAGGTCGTCTTTCGCAAAAATGTCAACATAGAAAAGCGTTTTGAATTTGTCCGCACAGCTGTCTCGGGCACCATGTCGAAGTTCTTTATGGCACGAGACCGTGAAACAGACCGTGTTGTTGGACTCAAGCTTGCTGATCCCCAGAAGACAGGGCTCTTTGAACAACGTTTTAAGGCTCTCAAGAAGCCACCGGAAGGTTTGATCGCTAGTAACGTTGAGCACCCTAACGTTGTCAAGACATATGAATATGGGATAACGACAAAAAAGCAAAACTATGTGGTGATGGAATATCTCAAAGGCTCAGGGTTGCACGCGATGATCTATGATCGGGATTCGATGCTGGAAGGAAAGCGTCTAAGCCTGATACGGCAATTTGCTGAAGCGTTAGGAGCTGTTCATAAAGCGGGCTTTATACACAGAGATGTCTGCCCTCGTAACTTCATCGCTACGCCAGATTGTACAGGCCTGAAGTTGTTCGATTTTGGGCTTTCACTTCCGGATGAACCGGCATTTCATCAGCCAGGAAATCGGACTGGAACACCGTTTTATATGGCCCCGGAAATTGTCCGCAGACGTAAAACAGATCATCGGGTCGACATCTTTGCGATGGGTGTCTCTTTTTACCAGCTACTGACCTTTGAGCTCCCGTGGCCCTCGAACGATGCATCCGGCTTGGCTGCTCTGAGTCACGATACTCTCGCGCCTACTCCGATTTTGGAATATAAGCCGAAACTACATCCCAAGCTTGTAGAAGCGATTATGCTTTGCATGTCAGTGAGCCCTAATGACCGTCCTAAATCGACGGACCAATTCCTTCAAATGATCACGGACGTTGATTCGGCCATGGTTTAGGAAAAACCCACTAAAACACCTGCTCTTGTTTGAAAGTCAGGGAGATAAAACTGCCGAGAATCGTCTAGTCACGTCTCTTTTAGCGGTTGCTGATCCTTTCAGGCGGTTTTATACTTAGAAATTCTCATACAGGTATTGTTCTCTCCAGTTAGAGCTTGGAGTTTTAATAATGACAATTGATAAAAGTTTGAAAATTTCTCGCGGTTCTCTCCAGAATCGCAATGTGCTTACTCGCGTGGAGCGATTAAAGCAACTTGCGGAAGAAGAGCGTTGGAATAACGGTGATTCTCCTTTTGGCCTACCTAAAGTACGCGTTGCGAAAGTTTCTTTGGGGCGTGTGAAGAAGGTTAAGGATGAAGTCGACGAAGGGCTTGCGCAAGAAACTGCAGAACCAGAAGAAGAGTAATCCATTGGCTGATGGATATTCGTCTTGATTACGGTAAGCAGGGTCTCAATGTTACGCTGCCTGATCACTTAAATATCAGGACTTTATCTTATAAAGCAGCCACGCCCATTGCAGACCAGCCGAATCAATCGGATCTTGCGGCACTGCAAGAGGTTTTTGAGAGTCCAACGGACACGCCTCCCCTGAGTAAAATCATTCAGGGACGCTCTAGCGCCTGTATCGTGATTTGTGATATTACGCGACCGGTCCCTAATCAGCTTATACTCGAACCTCTGCTTGAGGCGTTACATGCTGGCGGGATTACTCCGGGGAATGTTAAGATTCTTATCGCCACCGGTCTTCATCGCCCAAGTCGTCCGGGAGAGATTCTGGAGATGGTGGGCGCTGATATCGCTGCGAAGTACACCATCATTAATCATGATGCTCAGGATCAAAATCAACTGGTCTTTCTCGGTAAGTCGCCGCGTGGTATTCCAATGTGGATTAATACACACTACATGGAAGCGGATCTTAAAATCAGCGTGGGGCTAATCGAGCCTCACTTCATGGCCGGCTTCTCCGGTGGTCGTAAGCTAATCTGCCCCGGCATTGCAGGGCTTGAAACCATTCGTGCCTGGCATAGTCCTCGTTTCCTGGAGCACCCTCAGGCAGCCACGGGTCAGTTAAAAGGAAATCCTGTTCACAGTGAGAACACCTGGATTGCCAATCGTGCAGGCTGTGACTTTATTGTGAACGTCGTGATTGATGCGCACCGCCGCCCATTGAAATTTGTCGCGGGCGATCAGTTGAGTGCGTTTCAGGAAGGAGTAGATTTCTGTCGTGACATTGTCGTGGATCGGGTAGAGCATGAGTATGATATTGTAATTACTTCTTCAGCCGGCTATCCGCTGGATACCACTTTCTACCAAAGCGTGAAAGGAATGATGGCGGCTGTTCCCATTGTGAGAGCTGGAGGAACTATCATTATGGCTGCCTCTATGAGCGAGGGGATTGGTAGTCCTGAATTCACGAGTTTGTTCGACCGTCATCCGGATATCGACGACTTCATGTTACAAATTATGTCTCCGGAATATTTTGTGATGGATCAATGGCAATTAGAGATGCTTGCTAAGGTCTTACGAAAAGCAGAAGTGAAAGTGGTCACGGATGGTTTGCCGGCAGAGACGATCAATAAGCTTTATGTAGACGCAGCGGAGAGTGTTGAATTGGCGGTGCAGGAAGCACTAAAAAAACACGGTAATGATACATCGATCGCGGTGATTCCTCGAGGGCCTTATGTCATTCCGGAATTGTCTGTTTAACGCTTCCAAAATTCCCACCAGCGTAAATGTTTAGTGGTGGTTTGATGTAGAGGCACGACCTTTCCATGGGGACCGATTGCGTTTTCCATATGGACACCAGTCATTTGTACATCGACCATCTTGGCATCCAGCATATTCGCTCCAGTCAGGTTTGCTCCATTTAGATTGGCACCAGCCAGATTGGTTCCTCGTAGATCGCAATGTGCCATGTTGGCGTCATTGCAATTGACTTGATTCAAATCGGCTAAGCTAATATCGGCTCGTAGGAAAATTGCACCTTTACAGTCTGCACCGGTCATCTTGCTATATCGCAGAATGGAATGTGATAAGTCAGCTTCAGCAAAACAAGTGTCGTCTAAAAAGGCATTGGTCATGTCAACTTGCTGTAAGTTGGCGAATTCTAAGTTGGCTCGGCTTAGGTTCGCATTGATTAGAATCGCTCCCTGAAGATTTGCTCTGCTAAAGTTGACTTCACGCAAATCCGCGTTACGGAATGTGACTCCCCGTAGGTCCATGTTCGAGAGATCAGCACCGGCAATTTTGGCATTATCAAGGTGAGCGTCCCGCAACGACTGTTCTTCAAGTCGATATAAGACATCTTGGGTTGTTGCATGCTTGATTTCTATCATCACACATCCTCAACTACGTTGAAATGGAAGTTTAAATGGCTCCCCCAAAGGCCAGCTCTAAACCAGAACTAAGCCAAGGTTGCTTTTCGGATTATGTATAGGAAAGTGGACTCTGAAACCACGTTTTGATTGATGGGCTTCCTCNTGGGTGGAAAGGGAGAAAACCATTGGGTGGGAGAGCATTTAAGTCAAACAGGTGGGATCAAAGNAAGTAATAATGTCATGCTCTTACNTGCACGATACGCCTATCAATNNTANAAATCAATATTGATTGATNTTTTTCTAGCCTAATCGAAAACGTAATTGGTCTAGGAGTACCAGAGGGTTACCCATTACGATGCTCTGTCGAAGTGCGGCATTAGTGTTGTTCTATGGTACCTAGAGAGTTAAATCGTGCCCCAGATAGCTGAAGATTTNCGAGTGGAACTAAATGTATTTAAGGGNCCGCTGGATTTATTNCTCTATTTGGTGCGCAAGCATGAAGTCGACGTTATAGATGTACCCATTGCCGAAGTCTTGGATCAGTATCTTGAATTCCTTGAGATCATCGAGCAACTCAAGATTGATGAAGTAGGTGATTTTCTTGAACTCGCCAGTACCTTGACGGAGATCAAATCTAGATTAGTGTTGCCTCGNCTTGAAGAGGTCGGTGAAGAGATTGACGATCCACGAGACGAATTAGTCCAACGTTTGCTGGAATACAAGCAGTACCGTGACGCGGCGATGATGCTTGAAAATCGGGCACGTGGTTGGGGCCAACGTCATGTTCGCCAGTCGAATGACTTACCACCTCGCAAAGTGGATGTTGCGGAACAGCCGATTCAGGATGTTGAACTTTGGGACTTAGTAAGCGCTATGGGGCGAATTCTAAAAGATATTCAGGTCGCTCCTCAGGAAACGGTGATTTTCGACGAGACTCCGATTCATGTTTATATGCGTCAAATTCACAGGCGGATTGTAAAGGAAGGCCGAGTGGCCTTGTCACAGTTCTTCCAAATGGGCATGCATAAGACCGCGATCATTGGAATGTTTCTATCGATTCTGGAACTAGTCCGTCACCATGGGGTGGATACGATTCAGGATAATGTTGGTGGAGATATTTGGGTCACAGCGGGTGAGGCTTTTGATGCCAATATCGATGTTTCGAATGTTGAAGAATATGACCATAAGAAACCCAGGCTGGATGATATGCCCACGAAGATGCGTTAGAGAGACCTGTTGAAACGACCCTCGATTTACTCTGGATAGAATCTCTTTTCCTATTCATAATTCAATGCACCAATCGATAACGTTTCATTTGAGTATTACACCGCGTGAAAAACTTACCTGTCAAATCGTTAACTCATGGCGATCTTACGATCGAAGGNTTCTCGCGCGCAGCTGTCCAGTCGTACTGGCGAGTACCCGAGCTAAAACTGGGGTTCGATCTAGGAGCTCATCCATGGGAATTCATGGGGACTCCGAATTGGTGTGTAACTCACTGTCATTTGGATCACCTTGTGGCTTTGCCGGTGTATGTAGCTCGTCGCCGTATGATGAAGATGGACCCTCCAACTATCTACCTGCCAACTCATGCCGTAGACACGGTGCATGCAATCTTGAAGGCTTATACGAAACTGGATCGTGGGCGTTTGCCATGTAATCTCATTGGTGTTGAACCTGGTGATGAAATTGAATTGAATCGTGAGTATCTGGTGACAGTTGGTGAAACACGTCATACCGTTCCTTCGCTGAGCTATTTAGTTTGGCATCGGCGCAATAAGCTCAAGCCTGAATACTCGGAATTATCAGGGGAAGAGATACGTGATATTCGACAGAGTGGTCGGGAAGTCTCACAGGAGGTGCGTATTCCATTGTTGGGCTATACCGGTGATACGCGTGTGGAAGGTCTCGACTTAACNCCCGCACTTTATGAGGCAAAAATTNTGATCACCGAGATGACTTTTGTGGCCGAGGATCATAGTCAGGANAAGATCCGCAAAAATGGGCATATGCATTTNAAAGATTTTCTNGANCGTGCNGATCGATTTCAAAATGAATTGATTATCGCTTCGCATTTCAGTACTCGTTATAACTACCATCAAGTGAAGAAGCTTGTTCAGGAAGCGTTACCGGGATNTTTGTTAGAGCGTCTCCATCTGTGGTTATAGAGTTGCCTGTTGTGTCACCAATGAACGCTCCTCGTTCCGCTTATATCCATATTCCGTTTTGTCGTCATCGTTGTGGGTATTGTAATTTCACCGTGNTTGCGGGTCGGCAGGACCTGCACCGTTCTTATCTAAATGCTCTGAAAGCAGAATTGGCATTGCTAGGAGAGCCTGTTGAAGTAGATACGGTGTATCTGGGTGGCGGCACTCCCACGGAGTTGCAATTATCAGAGTTTCATGAATTGATGGAACTAGTGAAGTTTTGGTTTCCTTTGGCGGTAGACGGAGAATTTACTACCGAAGCCAATCCGGAGGATATTACTCCAGAATACGTTCAATTGTTTCAGAAATTTGGTATCAATCGAGTGAGTCTTGGGGGACAATCTTTTGATGAATCCAAGCTTGCTGTGTTAGAACGTAACCACAGCCCCGTTCAATTAAAGCAGTGCTTTGAGCTATTGTCCCCGATCGATTCGATCTCCATGGATCTGATTTTTGGAGTGCCTGGCGAGTCGTTACAGCAATGGGAGACTGATCTGAAGTTGCTGTTGGAATACCAGCCAACCCATCTGTCTACCTATGGTTTGACGATTGAGAAGGGTACACCATTTTGGAGTCGATTTGAAAATGGTGAATTGGAGGAATTGAGTGATGATTTGCAACGGGAATTCTATCTCACTGCCCGGCACATGCTTACCGAGCATAGTTATCATCACTACGAAGTTTCAAATTACGCGAAACCTGGTTTTGAGTGTCGACACAATGAAGCCTATTGGTTTGGTGAGCCATACTTTGCAGCAGGCCCGGGGGCCGCTCGGTATGTAGACGGTTTTCGTCAAGTGAATCATCGTAGTACTACAACCTATATACGCAAGGCTTTAGAGGGGAAGTCGGTTGTGGCAGAATCGGAACACGTTACCGGGGAAGAGCTTTATCGAGAGATACTGGTGTTTGCTTTACGACGACTAGATGGAATTACAGATGCATGGTTTCAGCAAAAGACAGGCATGACCCCATGGGAACTAGCTGGTGAACAGCTTGAGAAGTTTATTGAGCAAGGATTCTTCCAACGAACCGGTGATCAACTTTGCTTGACGGAAGAGGGTTTATTAGTCAGTGACAGTCTTTGGCCACACCTTTTGTAAAAAAGCACTCATGACAAGTTGCTGATTCGTTATTGTTGTTCAAGCCACCAGGTCAGTTGCTGCTGTAATTCGTCATANGACAGCTTTGTCTGGGGGATTACTTCCCGCATGCGTTTCTCGTCATGTTTGATATAGTTCGGATAGCGCAGCATCTCAATTTCTTCCTCCAACGCGATCAACCAGGAAGGGACTTCGAGCCCCGCTCCGGATGGGTTCTCGAGTAGCTCTTCAGTGATCCCCAACAATNCATCAAAACTTGGACGTCCCCTCTTGATGTC
This sequence comes from Planctomycetaceae bacterium, assembly GCA_002705165.1. Taxonomy (GTDB): domain Bacteria; phylum Planctomycetota; class Planctomycetia; order Pirellulales; family Pirellulaceae; genus UBA721. The sequence goes on from PAJC01000028.1 coordinate 32,664, forward strand.
TTTGCTCTCTTCTAGACTTGGTTTGACCAGCGAACGTAGGTGGTCCACCTCCATTGGCCGGACGAATCGTTCTTCGACCCGATCCCCTACCGTACGCATACGTATGGAATACTGGGTTTGAAGTTTTTTGAGGCGGCTGACAAACATGTCTGCTTCTTCCTGAATTCGTTCCGTCAAACTTTCACGCCAGATATGGGCCGCTTCGTCGTTGTCATGAGAAACAAGAAGTTTATGAGCAAGAACGACAGGGCGTAGATTCCAGCAGATCCGATCGTAACGTACTCTCAGACGGAGGAAGTCGAGGAGTGTGTAAAGTAACTCGCCACGATCACTCTGTGTTGTCGTACTGTTGTAGTCCCGGTATTCAGAATAATTTTCAACCACAGACTCAAGAATTAACGAAAGAATATTCGTTGCTTCTTGCAGTGGAATATCACGTTCGATCGCATCCAGTAATCTCAGTTCGAGATGAGGCTCATCACGGATCGCTTGAAGCCATGCCTCAACGCCCTGTAACAAAATCCCCCGAATGTTTCCCATGGCCAGAAACTGCTGAGTAAAGATCTCCCCCCCATATTTTTCAATAAACTGAACCACATTGTCCCATGTACTGCGGTGTGAAACTCGCTCGAGAATTGAAAGCCTTAAAGTCTGGCTATGTTTTAACCAACTACCTAGAAGTGCTTCCGTGACCTGCTCTAACGCCTGAACTAATTGTTCCTCTTTGCGGAGAGTAACAGGTTCNTGTTCNTGTTCTTGTTCTTCGGGGGCCGGGGCAGGTTTTTGAGTAACAGTCCATTCGGGAGCGGAATTGATTAGGCATTCNACAATGGCTTCGTAACCAATATGGAATAGTTCATCAAATTCTGTTACGGCTCCAAGTCCGGCTGGATGCTGTCGCTCCATATTACGCGCCGTTTCGAGTAATTGACATGTTTCGACGACAAAGCCCATNCGCGGCAGCCATAATAGTAAATCTGAAATTGTTCTTTGACGNACGCGACGAAGCACGATTTCCTGTGGGGCACCACCTTTAGATAGAGGGATATACAATAANGGTAGTTGCGCCATCCCATCGAGTAGTTGTTGCCAGTACTTTCTGACGGTATTCTGATCGCCTTGTATCAGGGCGGCAAATATCGTGAGTGTTACTTGCTGGAATTCAACAATGGTTGGTTCTTCTCGCTCTTGGCCGAGTGTGTTTTCAAGGAATAGGACGACCGAATCCAGAATCCGTCGGGTGTCTGTCACTTCAATGATGGTAGAGATAACCCGTTCCATGAGCGATTCAAGCGTAATTCGTTGCCGATCATATTCTGTCATCGATTCGAAGTCTCCGACGGGGGCGGCAATGACGTAGCTGCTAATGGATTCCAGTAGCCCTTCAAGTTCGTCACGATTCTTCCTAAGTCGTTGAGACCAACTTGAAATTGTATCCAGACTAGACTGAATGAGTTCCTGATCNATCTCGCTTTGACTTTGTCGTATGACAATGGCATGTCCCATGCCAGCGATCTTCCACTGTTGTGCCAGACTGTCATGAAATGCAAGCCGGCGATCGATCTGTTCCCCGGCATGCAGCAGTTCATCCTGATTGGCATTCGAGGTCTCAAAGATATTTCCTTCGACCCCATCGTCGGTTGTATCGACATACGAAACATCTTCATAGGCCGCACTGAAAATATCGTATTCCTCCTCTTCTTCCGGGATTTCGAAATGATCATCCGGATGAGGCAGATTGGTTAGTGTACCTAGTTCGAAAGCAGGCACATTCCAATAAGACTCAGAGTTGGCTTCTAGGTAATCAAAATACTTTCGAATCTTCCCCCAGGTTTCATTTGGAGAATCCTGAGCGCCATTTTCTTTCGTTGTTAGTAGTTGAGCTGAAGACTGACTGAGGACATCCAATAACCAACGGCGTGACAGAATATAGTAGGAGGAGTCGTTTTGTTCGAGGGGAACATTTTCTGCTTCACTTAACCAATTGATTAGTAAGGCTCGTGACGCAATTTGGTCCCCTTGTTCCAGCAGGGAGTGAATTACCAGTGAATAGGCATTGGGCGAATCAAAGAGTTCAACATATGGTGCCCAGAACCGGATGCTTCCTGCACTGGTGTTATCCTTGTACCAGAGGTTTAGGGCTTCGGCGACTCGTTTCGCTGCGTGGTATAGCTCGAACGGATTAGCGGCGTGTACGCTATTGACTTCATGCGCGGCATATTTGTGCCACCATTGAGCAGCTTCGTGAAATTCTGTGTCGATTCGATTGCAAAGTTCTTGGTTGTCGCTGGCCGCTGCTTCACTCCAGGATTTCGATAGGAGGGCGAAAAACTGCTCAGTAATAATAATTAATTCATCTATTCGATGGTCATGGACGCTGTTTTCCATCGCCGGGAATAAACTGAATTGGCAGTCGAATCCTAAAATATTCCAGGGATCTACAAATGCTCCACACTGTATAGATCGTTGGATTAAGTAGAAGATTGAGGAAGCAATATCAACCGCTTGGTCCAGATCGTCGTTATCGAGAGCCTGAAGAGATTGGTCCAGTTGACATGCGATACGGCAGCGGAACCTTGCTGACGGGACGGGAACTTTGCCGACTTTGTCGCGCGCGGCATCGTGATGTCCCATGAATGCAAATACCTGCCCCAGGTGGATGTGTTCGAGCTGCCGGGCTCGTGTTTCAGTCAGTTGAGCGTTGAGGTGTTGTCGCGCTGCCCCAAAAGGTTGATGTCTAATTAACGCTTCTTCTGCCAGACGGTCGCGATGTTCACGATCAATCTGACCTAATAGCTGTCGATAAAACTCGTCCCGATACGTGGCAATACGCGGCATTAGATTGGAGAGGTTTGTCGAAGAATCATGGCAGGCTGGTCCCCATCCGCTTATCCCTGATGCCATCAGAATAGTGCCGGCCAATACAGCCGAAGCTTCAAAGAGTAACTCTTCCGGAGAAAGGTCGCCGTCATTCTCGAAACGCGTCATTAACGAGTCCAGAGTTACCGTTTGGATGATGTAGCGATCGTAGTAACCTTCTTTGTCGATGTGATGAGGATCCCACATGCCAAAGTGATGGTTAGGCCGCTTGTTAACCGGGTGATCAAAATCGTATGCTCGGGGATCAATTGCCAGTTCAGACAGTTTGGCAGGGTGGAAGCCAGCCTGTCTGAGAATAGACTCATCCGTTTGTTCCAGTAGACGGATCGTGAGTGCGATGACTTCCTTGTATGGACCTTCGCAAACTCCCGCCCCCTGAATATACAACGGCACGGGGCGCAACCACTCATTGATATAGGGTTCGTGTTTTTGTGTTTCTAATGTGGCAACCGGTCGAAACCCAATGAAGTCATTGAATTGATTCATCAGGGTCTCGGTATCCAAAGATTGAAAATCCGGTCCGTTTTGGAGGACGACTTCAAAGGCTCTTCCAATAAAGAAGGCATTGAAAAGCTGAATTTCACTGGAATGGAATAACAGGTCCTGATGAAACAGGAAGTAGGAACGTAACAATTGATCAAAGGTGATTTCCAGAACTACCCGGGCCTGTTCGATTTGAGCAAAGGCTTCCTTTTCTTCAGTAAAGTAANTGATCGCATCCGTTAGAAGATCATANAGGTGTGTCCAGGTGTCATCNGGGTACTGCTCGGCCAGATTTCGCCAAAGCACATTGAGGTTCTTGAGAAATTGGGGATCCGGGGTACCGGAGGAGAAGTTGAGATAGCCTAGCAATTGCTCTAAAGCATCAAATTCTTCTGNATTCAGACTTGATACTTGTGACACCGAGAAGTTCTCCAGGGTGATAATTATTCCGGACGAACAGTTAGTCCTTAAAAAGGNCTTTACCGTCTTCTNTCAATTTAGGAGTCACAAGAGTGTCGGTCTATGGGGTAAACGATTGTTCGAGCGGAAAAATAGGATCACTCGCATNAGGCTTTNGGTATGGTTAAACCGATTGTATTAACTGTTCGACGATTTAGTAGGATTTGTGCTGTATCGGTTGATTTAGCACTAAATTAAGCACAGGGGAAGAATCGGCGTTTTAGTTATAGAAGCCGGCTAAAGTCCCGACGATATAAGAGGAGGAAGAAAATCTCTATTCTTAGGGTTTTTGCGTTGTATGATTACAAAAGAAAAACCTCCTGCGCTTCCTAAGGCGAGCTTGGGTGGACAGGCCTGTGAATCCTGGATTTTTAGCTGGTTACTTTGTTATTTTTATAGGTGTCGTTACCATGCGTAAAATTTACGCTCATCTCCTACTAGCTCTGTTTCTATTTTTCACGACCAGTTCTGTCGGTTTGGGGCAACTCTCATCAACAGGTTTGATAACTGAAAATACAGCTCGGAATCTTGGGTTGGAACGTTCTTGGTATATCCAGACAGCCAAAAACCCTTTTGCTAGTAAGATCTCTGATGTCTATATCCATGTGAGTTCAACAGAAGCTGAGTGGAGTTTTGAGGTAACNGACGGCGAAAAATCCTACTTCATTCACGATAAAGATCTGGATAACTTTGGCCGGCCGTTAGGTCGTGAGGAAGCTCGGAAGCGTGCTACCGAACAGTCAGTTCTNATTCGTCAAAATGGTGGCGAAAGCGAGATTAACGAACATACGGTTCCAAAAATCTATATGGCCGTTGCCTCCGATCGAGGTGATGTCCAGTTGCTTAATGCTGAGACAGGTCAGATTTATTGGACTGCCCGAGTCGGTGACCCTAGACATCCAACTTCGGGCGTTTGCACAAACGATGAGCACACCGTTGTTATTTCNGGTGTTTCCATCTTNGTCTTAAGAAACACGGATGGAGCTATCATCGAGTCGCGAAAACTGCAGGCAGTGCCCGGCGCNGGACCGGTTTCTTTAGGGAAGCGNATTTTTGTGCCGTCNATTGAAAATCGAGTTGAAGTATACAATCTAGAGGTTTTTAATTGGAAACCCGAAATGCTNGCTTCAACAGGTCGAGTNTTATCTCAGCCCGTGTTGGGGCAGCGCAGTCTTGCNTGGTCGACCGATCGCGGNAACGTTTATGTTGCCGGCACCGCGAAAGCTTCGATGTGGTACCGAGTGAATACCTTAGGAAAAGTTATCGCCCCGATNGCTTATCAGGCACCTGGCCGATATGTCGCTAATTGTCTGGATGGTTTTGTTTACTGCATTGATGAAATGACTGGAGATATGGTTTGGCGCCAGAGCCTGGGTGAAGTTTTGACAAATGAACCTGTGCTGGTTAAAAATCGGGCCTATATCGTGTCACGTGACAAGACTTGTTATTGTNTGGATATGCGAAATGGGGAGATTGTCTGGACTCAAGCAAATCTACAGCGAATCGTTGCCGCTAGCAGTAATCGTCTCTACGCTTTGGACCGGCTCGGCAATTTAATGATTCTTAATTTGGAAACCGGCGGGCGTTTCAAAACAGTGGCCGCTGGAAAAATTGATTTCGTGGTTAGCAATCCTCTGACAGACCGTATCTATATGGGCACTCGTAAGGGATTGATTCAATGCGTTCGTGAAATCCACCAGAAGTATCCTTTACTACATGTGGATGAAACAGCACTTGCTGTGACTGAAGATCAACAGGAAGACGCAAATGCTGCTCAACCCAACAACGAACCTATGCCTCCTGCCGGCAACCCAATGCCGCCCACCGTGCCTGCTAACAACCCTTTCGGTGGTAATAAGCCTCCGGCGAACAATCCATTTGCTCCGGGAAACAATGGTGGAGCGAATAAACCTCCAGCCAATAATCCTTTTGCTCCCGGTAATAATGCTGGTGGAAACGCAGCCCCAAAGAATCCGTTCCAAAATTAGGATTCTTTTCTTGTCCATGCGAAGACAGGTTCTGTCTCATGGCTACTTGACCGTTTAGCGATGAGAAACCACACTCATGCATTGAGTTGCTATATTAGATTGAGCAACTCGTTACNGGTTTGAACTCTCAAATTAAATGCATGGGATCTGTCATCAATGTCCTCACCTCCGATTAAACGCGCGTTGATAAGTGTTAGCGATAAACTGGGACTCGTCGATTTCGCCCAGGGCCTTGAGGCTGCCGGTATACAGATCTATAGCACAGGCGGGACTCGCCGTCATTTAGAGCTAAGTGGCATTCNTGTTTTAGATGTTGCTGAGTACACCGGTTTTCCAGAGATGATGGATGGCCGAGTGAAGACGTTACATCCAAGAATCTTTGCAGGAATTCTTTGTCGTCACGATCGTGAAGACGATATGGCGTCTTTAGAAGAACATGATATCCTTAGCTTTGAGCTGGTTGTNGTCAATCTATACCCGTTNCAGGCTACGATCGCCAAACCCGGCGTAACGAAATCGCAGGCCATCGAACAAATTGATATTGGTGGCCCAAGTTTGGTCCGGGCGGCTGCTAAGAACGCCAAGTTTACATCGATCGTCACNAACCCCGAACAATATTCTTCGGTNTTAGNAGAAGTTGCCGAANCCGGTTGTACTTCACAAGATACGCGTGACAGATTATCCGCTGCCGCTTTCGCAATGACAGCTGAATATGATCAGGCGATTTCGGATTATTTTGCAGGGACTGAAACAGATAGTCTGTTTACTGAAAATAAGACAATTTCNATGCGGCTTAAGAAAGAGCTGCGTTACGGAGAAAACCCTCATCAGCAAGCCGGGATTTATTCTATTGTTGGANGCTCAGGCGCNAATGCTGTGAATGCTCGTCAACTCAATGGGAAAGATCTTTCTTATAACAATCTGCTGGATCTCGATGCGGCATTACATATTGTTCGACCATTCACGGAACCTGCTTGTAGCGTGATTAAACATAACAATCCGTGTGGAGCCGCTACAAGTGGATCTCTCGTAGAAGCTGTCAGGAAAGCAATGGCGGGAGACCCGTTGAGTGCCTTCGGTAGTATTTTGGGAATGAATCGAGTTGTCGATGAAGAGACCGCAGAATTACTATCGGAACCTGGATTGTTTGTCGAAGCAATCATCGCTCCGGATTTTTCAGCTTCAGCCATTGGTATTCTCACAACCAAACCTAAATGGCGNAANAATGTACGATTGATGCAGGTTGGCAATCTTGAAGATCAGGAGGGNGAATTGTCNTTNCGACATATCAATGGAGGAATGCTTGTACAGGATGCNGATGTCATTGCGGACGATTACCCTGCCTGGGAAGTAGTCACGGAAGCACAGCCTGATGAAGCCTTGGTAAATGAACTCAAATTTGCCTGGCAGATGGTTCGTCATATTAAGTCCAATGCCATTGGGATTTGTCGNGAACAATCTCTAGTAGGGGCNGGGGCTGGCCAGATGAGCCGAGTGGATTCAGTGGAGATTGCTATTCGCAAGGCCGGTGAACGTACGCAAGGTGCCGTGTTGTCGTCGGATGCATTTTTTCCATTTCCAGACTCTATTCATGCCGCCGCTGAAGCGGGTATCGCTGCCATTATTCAGCCGGGCGGATCCCGCGGGGATGAGGCCGTGATTGAAGCTTGTAATGAACATGGGATTCCGATGATCTTTACTGGTCGTCGTCACTTCAAACATTAACTATGTCAGCGTACTTGCGATCTGGNGAAGCTTTAGTAGGGGAGCCCTTCGATGCAAGGTAAGACCCCTGAATTTATTCGCTGGGCACTGGCTCAGGAGTGTCCCCTCCGGGATTTCCCGAAATGGACTGATCCAAACAGAACAGAGCGACATCTACGAGCGATCCGTGTTTATCAGAATGCCATGAAGCAGGGACGAGTTTTAAATGGATTAGTTGTAGAGCCACTTAAAACGGAAGTTCTTGATGTGGAAGAGACTCTGGGATTCCGAGTCGACGATGTTTTTGAGTTTTACGGAGATCCGCAGGCGGTCGCCAAGACATGTGAATCCTGTCCCGCCAATGTTTTAAGACAATTGGATAGCTCGGCATGGGTTGGCTGCTTTGGGCTCATGCCGGTTAGTGAAGTTGTCTTCCCTGACTTAGTGGGTGAGGTTCCACAAGGTTTGGTGGATTTGCGAGAGCTCTTGGAAGAGGANCTGCAGCAAAACCGGCCATTAGCAGAACAGATTTGGGAGGTGTTTGATAAGACCTCTCCGGCATGGTACGGGTTGTGGATTTCCAGAAGTCCNTCGGCAAAGCAGCGGNATCTCCAATTNAAAGTCCTGGATAAGATTCTGGAACGAGTGCCCTGTTCGGTTACGCCCCCTTGGGATGCATTTCGCCGGGCGTTACGATTAAGTATTGAGCAGGATATCCCGCTCCACGTACAATTGGCGCCGGAAGCTGAGACGGATGGAGTGTATTGGTTTGTGGACTCGCATTGCGGACGATGTGGAGCAAGTGCAACATCACNGACACATACGGGAACCCAATGTCTCGTNTGTAAAAATGAAGGCCGCCCGCGAGATCCACAACGTCGGTTTGTCCGTGGAAAACGTCCATACTGGAAAATGGCTCGATTTCTCGGCGAGGACGGGACGCGGGAATTCCTGNAAAAGTANAAACAACATAGAGGATGGGATCATGTCACAGTCCGGTAGCGTACTGGATAAAATCGTTGAGACCAAACGGGCTGAGATTGNAGCAGCCAAGCAGAGAGTATCAGAGGNGAGCTTACGNGAGCGACTGGCTGATGCTTTCCCCACGCGTGATTTCTTTGGAGCCTTGGCGGCCGATGGACCGATCAAACTGATTGCCGAGGTAAAGAAAGCCAGTCCTTCAGCGGGACTCATTCGAGAAAAGTTCGATCCAGTTGATATCGCTCAGGCCTATGAGGCTAATGGAGCCTCATGTATTAGTTGCCTGACAGACGAACAGTATTTTCAGGGGAGCCTGGAGTTTCTTACAGCGATTCGTCAACACGTCGAAATTCCGATTCTTCGGAAGGACTTTATTCTCGATACCTATCAATTGCTCGAAGCCAGAGTGGCTGGAGCCGATGCCGTATTATTGATTGCCGAGTGTTTGGATGACTGCCAGTTGAGAAAGTTGCATGGCGAAGCGATCGATCTTGGCTTAGCACCCCTGGTTGAATTCTATTTTCCTGAAAACTGTCAGCGAGTGCTCGAGGCAGGTGCCAGTTTGATTGGTGTGAACAATCGTAACCTGCATACCTTTGAAACCAATCTTGGGCATACGATTGACATGAAACAACAAGTACCGGATGAGTGTCTTTTGGTTGGGGAATCCGGCATCTATACCCCGGAAGATGTCCTCATGCTGGCGGAGCAGGATGTCGATGCAATCCTCGTNGGCGAAAGTCTGATGCGACAGGANGANATCGGCTCGGCTGTNCGCAAACTATTATCACTTGTTTAGGGTTGTTGCCGAAGTCCCAANGCTGAAATGCGCGATNGCTAATGGGTTACGCATTNCAGCGGAAATCGTCTCTTTTGGTTNAAAGAATCNCCTCGTCTTTGCTTTTCGNCCCATCCGGTAGCGGGTGATATTGTGANGGTCTGACTTAAAGTTCGAAAACTCATCTGGAGCCTGCAGAGATGTTTTCGTATACTTCCCCGACTTTTCCATGTAGGGGGGCCTGCGGGGAATGTTAGAGAAATGAATTTAATTTGCTGTAAAAATAACTATTTGCAACACCTTTTGATGGTGGTCGTATGTGGTTGTCTTTTAACCGGTTGTGGTACGACGAAGGTCAAAACCGGTACGGATCAACTGCTAATGTCCAATGCAGTTGATCTCACGGTTGGTAATCTGGATTTTAGTGATATTGCCGGCGAAAAAGTCTATCTAGACTCAAAGTATGTTGTGGCCGTAAAAGGTTTTGGTTTTGTAAATGCGAATTATATTGTTAGTGCGCTCCGTCAACAATTGTTCGCTCATAATTGCCTCTTGGTGGAGGCGCTCGAGGAAGCAGACTACGTTGTTGAACCACGCGTAGGTGCTTTAGGTGCAGATAGCCAGACAATTACTTATGGTATTCCGGGCAACAATTCATTAGGAACGTTTACGGCCTTAATTCCCAGCGTGCCGACGGTTCCGGTGCTTCCGGAAATCTCTATCGCTAAACGAGATGATAGTTCCGGTCTCGCCAAGATATCGGTCTTCGTATACGACAAGGCTGAACGCCATCCGATTTGGCAGTCGGGTGTTAATTATGCTCGTTCGACCTCTAATGATATGTGGATCTTTGGGGCCGGTCCTCTGCAATGGGGAACCATTTATGACGAACCAAAATTTGCTGGTCATCGAATCAATACAAACATGTTTAATGTGGCTAAGTGGTTTGAACGGCCCAAGTTTTCAACGACGGTGAAAAATAAACCCAAGTACCACAGCGAGTTCTCATTCAACGGTGCCTTAGAGCCAACGGTACTTCCTGCCGAATATCAGGGGCCTGTGCAAGCACCCAATCCACTCGCTCCCGGAGAACCAGGCGCAGTCAAAGCTCCCGTTGGCGCTCAACCTCTTCAGTAAAGTGAGTTTGAGAAATGTCGGGTCGTAGTTTTCAGACTGACCAGTACCAGTTGCTGGATTTTGGTGCCGGGCGCAAGCTAGAACGATTTGGTGATTGGATTATTGACCGCCCCAGTCTTCCGGCAGAACAGGCTTCCAAATCTGTCGCCGAGTTATGGCAACAAGCCCACCTGAGGTTTGATCGTAAGGATGGACTCAAAGGTAAATGGAGTCTTCTACAGTCCGATAGCAACGTTGCCTTCGGTAAGAACGGAGAGGAATTTCCACCGTGGCCGATTAGCTTTCAAGGTCAGTTCAGACTCAATTTAAAGCTAAGTCCAGTGGGCCATCTGGGGGTATTTACGGAACAAGCTGAAAACTGGCATTGGATCAGGCAGCAGATAGAACGCCTTAAAAATGGCCAGCAGGAACCCGTGAACGTTCTCAATTTGTTTGCCTATACCGGCGGGAGTACACTAGCCGCCGCGGCTGCAGGAGCNCATGTAACTCACATTGATAGTGCCGGGAATATTGTTAAACGAGCTCGCGAAAATGCAGCTTTAAGTGGATTGAGTGAGGCTCCGATTCGTTGGATTCAGGAGGATGTGTTCTTGTTCTGTCAGCGGGAATTGAAACGAGGTAATCAGTATCAGGGGATCATTCTGGATCCCCCGTCTTACGGTCACGGACCTAAAAATCAAGTTTGGAAGATTGGTAAGCATTTGTTGCCCTTGCTTGAAATATGCGGAGAGCTTACCAAAGAACGGCGTGGCTTTGTCCTCATGACCAATCATTCTCCNGACTTTAGCTCAGCCGATTTAGAGGCATCGTTTGCCGATGCCATTTTTGGATCCTGTGGCGCGGGTGCACGTGCTAACCGAATGACGTTAACCGCCCAGGCAGGTACCCGACTTGATGCAGGGTGTGCGGTACGCTTTCCTTAGGTTGCTTGANCTAAGCCTGTGATCGTTGTCGAAGCGCTTCAAAACAAACAACAGCACAGCTGGTGGACACATTCAAGCTGTCGCCAATTCCCAGCATAGGGATACTAATGGCAGATGAATTCTGAGGGTCCCAGTTATTACTTAAGCCGGTCGCCTCGGTACCCATTACGAGAGCAACTCTGCCAGTATAATTAGCCTGCGTGTAGTTTATGGCTCCATCAACACGAGTTGCAAACGTTTTAAANGCGTNGCCTTTGAGCCATGATTNCAGTTCGTCGTGTTGTGTGTGAATNGCAGNTAGTTGAAAGANTGCTCCACTACTACTGCGAATAGTATTTGGATTNAACAGATCGTCGGTACCACCGGATAGGAACACCGCATCGACACCAGCCGCGTCAGCTGTTCTCATAATCGCCCCAAGATTTCCGGGCTTTTCAACAGCTTCCAGAACAATGATGAAAGCNTCCGNNGTTAGGNAAAAGTCTGAGAGNGTANGAAGTGCGGGCGTGCTTGCGACAGCAACCATGCCNAANTGTCGTTGGCCATAGGAGAGCTTCTCCATGACCCGACNGGACACCTCAATGAGTTTAACGCCGTTATTNTGCAGTATGGNCAGCGTCGCACGTTCAGCCTCTTGCTGACACTGAGAGATGTCGAAGTAGACTTCTTCGATTGNGAGNGTTGAGGNACATGCNCGCTGGATTTCTCGCAGGCCATCGATAATAAATCGCGATTGCTTTTGACGACCGCGACGATCTCTAAGGCGAACCACCTCTTTAATTCGAGGATTCTGAGGACTTNCGATTTCCAAAGTCATCGAAACTATCCGAAAAAATAAGGCGGTTTAGCAAACGGTGAATCATGAATAACACTTCATAGAGGCGATGACCGGGGCATGGTTACGCGTCTACATATTCCAATAAAGCGTCGTTACCTTTGCGAGTACAGAAGTCACCGATAGATTCTTCACTCTGTCGNTCTTCTTTAAAGTATTCAAACAATTTGATAATTGACGGTACGACTTCTTCAGCGGGCAACATATCTTTATGAATGAAGCCAAGTCGATTACCGATTCGGGCACCACCAATAAACATGGTGTACTTATTTTTTGCTCGGCCTACCANACCTATTTCTGGATTGTATGGTCGGGCACAACCATTAGGGCAACCGGTCATACGAAGTGTGAATTTCTCTTCAGACAATCCCATATTATTTAAAGCAACTTCCAACTCGTCGATCATACCTGGCAAAGCGCGTTCACTTTCCGTAATTGANAAACCACANGTGGGCCAGGCAACACACGCCATCGACCACAGACGGGCATTAGNAATCTCACCGCTAAGGAGGACTCCATGCTGGATAAGGATTTCTTCTAATTTTTCCCGATCACCTTCGGCGACGTCTCCGAAAATCAGACTTTGATGGGCGGTTAGGTTAATTCCAGGTTTTAGTTGCTGACAAACTTCTCGNAAAGCTGTTTTGAGCTTCANGGTTTCCGTATCTTTAATACGGCCATTTTCAATATTGAGGCCATAGAACCAGTTTCCATCCCCCTGCTCATGCCAACCCATATGATCATCGTGTCCGGTCACATCCGTAGGGTCAGGTTCCGTTAGAGTGCCTCCCCAATACTCTTCCACCTTGGCCTTAAATTTTTCGAGCCCCCAGTTGTGAATGAGGTATTTCATTCGGGCTACTTTTCGGTCACTTCGATCTCCATGATCTCGTTGTACTTTAACAACGGCTTCGATGATGCTAATAACTTCGGCTCTGGTTGCAAAACAGAGTTTCTGACCTAAGGCAGGGAAGGTTTTTTTAGCACTTGGTGAACGACCTTGTCCACCACCTACTAATACGTTGTAGCCCGTGATCTTGTTATCTTCCAAAACCGCGATCAGTCCGAGGTCGTGAGTATACACATCGATGCAGTTATCGTGCGGAAGTGTTATCCCGATTTTGAATTTGCGGGGTAGGTACTGGCGACCATAGATTGGTTCTACATCGTCACCGTTGTAGCCGGAAAGGGAAGCCTCCGAGTCTCCCCCCACGAGACATTTTTCACCCGTATCCGTATCGGTGAGCCATAATTCGTGATACGTACTGGTTCGCGGACGCAATCGTTCTGCAATTTCGTCGGTGAGCCCGCGTAGTTCATCATAGGTGTCGTTTTTAAAGGGAGCCGGGCAGCACATGGTGTTACGAGCAACGTCCCCACAGGCAGCCAATGTAGTTAACTCGGTCTCGTTGATCCGTTTAATGGTGTCTTTAAGGTCTGATTTGATAACACCGTGTAGTTGTAGGGTTTGACGGGAAGTGATGCGTAGCGTCGTGTTGCCTACTTCATCACAAAGATCAAGATGTGCCAGAAACTGATCGGTCGTCATACGTCCGCCCGGAATCCGCGTTCGTACCATATAGATAAATCGTTTTTTACTTCCGTCATCCTGAATCTGGCCACGTACGTCACGGTCATCCTGCTGATAGGTTCCGTGGTGTTTCAGAAGTTGAACGCTCCCTTTACCGAAGAAGTTGTTTTGATCAACTAATTCCGTCCCGATCTCACCCAATAGATATTCACTGTCGTTCTTGAATACTTCGATTGCACTTGGCTGAGGTTCTTTGTTTACAGATGACATGGTTGAAGCTTTGGGTCAGGGTCGTTATACACGGCGTTGTTTGAATGCATTATGCTGATCATCAATGGCGACGCATTGAGAACGCAAAAAGCGATTCCTGTAATTCTCTATTATAGCCGACTTGCCTGACAGGCAAAGGTCGCTCTTGGTCAGACTTACATGCCAGCAAATAGCTTTGCAGCATCCAGAGTGTTATACATCAGCATTGTGACCGTCAAAGGTCCCACCCCGCCGGGCACCGGAGTGATGTGGCCCGCAACTTCACGAACAGCTTCAATCCATTCCCCTTCTGGATCATCTAAGTCGTCAACAAAGATTGCGCCATGCATAATAAGTAGAACCCCATCTAGTGTTCCCAGAGACTCAAGTTCGGCGATAAATCTATCCTTTGTTTGTCTAAAGTA
>PAJC01000029.1 GCA_002705165.1 Planctomycetaceae bacterium
GAAAAATACTCTCCGAAGTGGGTTTGGCTGAGCGTCTCTTATATCCCGGAAAACAATTACTTCATAGCTGAAGTTAACCAACTCTGGGATATCCTATCGGCTCAGGGAATCCATTTAGTGCTTGGAGGTCGAGGATTAACAACCGATATCAAGTCAGGCATCTCTTACACTACATGCTGTGACAGTATGACCGATTTGGCCAACTTCCTGAAAATAATGAGTTAGGGAAGAAGAATAGTTCTCGCCAGAGAACAACAATAAAGTGACTCCCGATTTTTTATCGAACGACTTTCTTCCCAAACCTTTGCTGGATAATCCCCCACTCCTGCCCTTCGGAAAATCCAAAGAGTTCAGCCACCGCTAGGAAAAACATTCGCCAACGGTTCCACCAGAGTCTGGCATCTTTCTGATAGCACTGTTGAAAAACTTCCAGAATACTGACTTTATTCGCGTCCATATTCTCCAACCAGGCTAGTGACGTTTTTTCATAATGCGTGCCGGACCATACATCCTGCTTCTGGAGTTGAAACCCTGTCGCTGCATTGGGCAAGGTTGAATGATTTGGCATCATTCCTCCCGTAAAAAAATAGCGGCCCATCCAATCATTAGTCCCCTTGGTCTCAAAATCATAACTTAAGTGATGGTGCGCAAAAACATGTGTTAAGACTTGGCCATCCGAGGCAAGCCAATTGGAAAGATTTGCGAAAAGACGTGAATGATTCCTTACATGTTCCATCATCTCAACGGAAATAATCCGATCAAATTGTTTTTCAGGCTCAAAGGCGTTGATATCCTCCGTGATCAAGTTCACCCGCTTTCCAAGTCCTTTCTCCTGCAATCGGTGGTCAATATATTCCCGCTGAGAATTCGAATTAGATAGGGCGGTAATCTCAACGTCGGGAAATCTCTCCGCGAGCCAGACCGTGAGAGAACCCCACCCGCATCCCAAATCGAGGATTTTCATTCCATCCTGAATTCCTGCGTTAGCGACGGTTCTGGCCAACGCCAACTCTTCGGCATCGTCCAGATTCTCTGTGTGAGCGTCCCACCAACAACAACTGTACTTCCGATTTATCCCGAGCACCATTTCATAGAACTTGGCGGGAACCTCATAGTGTTGCTCATTAGCAGCCGTCGTTTCGACGGCTATTTCCAGACTTTCATCCCGACCAATTCCAGACTGACTCTTTAATCTTTCCTGAACAAGACGCTGCTGGCAAAGTCGCTGCATCCCCCAGCGTAAAATTCTATCCGGGATAAAACCCTGCTCCGCGAGCCTTAACTTGAACTGATTAAAAACCATTTTTCCTACTCCGCAATATTTTTGGGAAACCAAGGAATAAACACGGAAGTTGTCTGTTGGTATTTACGGTAAGCTTCTTTCCGGGACCTTAATGCCTGTGCTTCCACGGTAGGAACGCCCGTAATAAAAAGAAGAAAAATCAGAACCATGACTGGAAAAACAAATACCCAAAGTGAATTCACTCCATTGACTCCAAGAAATGCTAGTCCCAACCAATACAGCCATTCAAAAAAGAAGTTAGGGTGTCTGGAATAACGCCAGAGACCTGCCTTGCAAACCTGACCGGAATTGCCTGATGCCTTNCGNAATTTNGTCAGTGTCCAGTCAGCAGCAAATGCCCCAATCGTTCCAATCANACATAAAGTTTCCCCCACAATCCCGAACTTCGTTATCTCCGTCTGCAGGGNCAATGCCGACCAGACNGGCAGGGAAAACAAAATAATTCCGANNCCTTGAAACATNTAAAATCTGAACAGTTTTTGACGATATCGATCTCCCCAACTCTCTCTCAGTCGACGATACCTACCGTCTTCTTTTTCCAGAGCCAANGTCCGATAAATAATCATACCTCCAAGCCGAGTAAACCAAAGCAATTGAAGTGCNATAAGATGCCAGCCCAGATTCGTAATTTGAGCGTCTGGGTAAATTGCATAAAAAACACTTGCACCGGTAACTCCGAAGCACCAAACAAAATCAATAATGCTGGTGTGTGACGTATTCTCTAATAAGAGAAAGACGACGATTACCAACAAAAAAGAAGCGGCGGTTGCGATGAGCAAATCCATCTATGACCTCTCAAACAACAACTGNGCAACACTGACGTGCTGACTGCTAAAGCCGGCCTTACAATACTCAAGGTAATACTCCCACAACCGCTGAAAACTTGCATCGTAACCCAATTTTTCACACTCTTCTGATTTAGCTCTAAAACCCTTTAGCCAAAATCCTAATGTTTGTACGTAACTGGGTGTCATATCAAGTAAGTGAAGGCGTTCGAAAAGTTCCTCTTCCGTATTTATCGCATCAATTCTTTTCAGGGACGGTAAACAACCGCCGGGGAATATGTAAAACCGTATAAAATCCACCGATTCCAGATAATCTTCATAGTCATCATCATTCATCAGAATCGATTGCAGAAGCATTTTCCCTCCCGGCCTCAGGAGTGCCTTACATTTCCTAAAAAACACGTCCAAATACTCATCTCCCACGGCTTCAATCATTTCCACCGAAACAAGCTTGTCATAGCTTCCCGGTAATTCACGGTAATCCTGATCCAATACCTCCACCAAATTNCCCACCCCACTTTCGAGCACCCTTTTTTTAGCAAAATCAAACTGCTCTTTAGAAATCGTCGTCGTCGTCACACGACAACCGTAGTTTTCGGCAGCATAAATCGCCAAAGCCCCCCACCCCGTACCAATCTCAAGCAGATGGTCACCTGCTGTTAGCTCCAAAGAATCACAAGCTGCCTTCATCTTTTCAAGAGAGGCATCACGCATCGTCATATCAGAACGATTAAANATCCCGGAACTGTAACACAACGTCTCATCGAGAAACAATTTGTAGAAGTCATTCCCAAGATCGTAATGTTTGCTAATATTATTGCGACTATTTGCTACCGAATTGTGCCGGCGGGAATGCAGAAAGCGGGAGCGTAAATTCCCCAACCACGAATACTTTCGAAGCAGCTTTTTCAAACTCCGGGTCTGCCCAAGCAATGCCTTAAAGAGTCCACTTAAATCGGAGCAACTCCACTCTCCTGCAATGTAGGACTCCGCAACACCCAAGTCTCCTCGACGGAGTAAACGCTGATAAAACAGTTTGGATTGAATCTCAATCGTGAACTGGAGAGTGGACTGCTGGTCCCCCATAAAATGGGATCCATCACAATCACGGAGGGTAACCCCCACTTCTTCCTGATTGGAAAATGATTGCCTGAGCAATTTCCTGGCGGCAGAAACAATCCCCGGAATGCGAAACATCTTTCGTGGCAGCGGCGCCTCTAGCCTTGTCATAGTTTAAATCTCAAAGCGTTTCGAACTAGTTCAGTTTATTAGGATGCGGTTGAAAGGGTACTTTTTTACACCACAAACGAAAAGCCTGATAGTATATCCCCATCAGAATTCTTATCGTGATGAAGGGATAACGCAGGTTTAAACGCAAGAGGCTAAACGTACTAAATGCTCTACGTTTCAATCGAACACCTGCGATGAAAGGAACTTTTTCGTTTTCATCTCTTAGCCTGATCGCCAAACGCAACGTTTCAGAGGGTTTGGTAATGGACCAGTGGTATCGATAAGCCATCGACATAAATGGGGAAACATGCATTTTCTTCTCTGTCGTGGAGCGCCCAGCAGGCTCACCTTGCCAGTGCGAATTATCAAGAAGATATAAATATTTTTCGCCCCAAGGAGTATTATTAACCTCGGCAACGACATACTTCAGTTCATCCCCGGCATCAAAACAGTAATAAAATGCAACCGGATTCATAAAGTACCCAAGAGTCCTTACCTGAGTTAACAGCGCCACCCGACTAATTGTGTCATCACCCGTCTGTTTATTAATAAAATCCAGTAGAGCATCCTTTAAGGAGTGCTTCTCCCCAAAATAATCACGCCGGCGAAACCTGTTAAACCAGGGCCAGTTAGTTGTCATGAGGCGACAATTGCTAAATAAATCTCCGATCTCATCAAGATCAAGAAATACCATATATAATCCCGAGCGAAATCCATGGTGCCTTGGACTCTTACGTGAGTGAAACACGACACCTTCATAAAAACAACTGTTAAGCATTCTTGTTTTCCAAAATAGAAATCGACGTCTCCCCTAATAGGCCATTCACTACCTTGAGGCTACTTCGTACGCCGTCCTCATGAAAACCGGCGCCCCAATAGGCTCCACAGTAGGAGATACCGTTCAAATTGATCAACTCATCGTGCCTTTGGGAAGTTGCATATTTCCCCTCATCAAATTGTGGATGTGCGTATTGGATCTTTCGGATTATCTTCTCGGGGGCTATTTTGTGCTCCGCATTTAAAGTGACAAGGTATTGATTTTTGGCCTCAATCGACTGCAGTTTATTCATCCAGTAAGTCACCGAGGCTTTGGTCTCTTTTTCATGCTCAAGCAAATAGTTCCAGGAGGCCCAAGCATTCCTCGTTTTAGGGAGGATGGAGGTATCGGTATGAAGAATCGCCAGATTAGACTCATATCGAAAAGAATCGAGAATCTCACGCTCGTTAGGGATCGGATTCTCGAGCATTCTTAATGCCTGATCCGTATGAGTTGCCACGACGACATGGTCATATTCCAACTCCTGACGTCCAGCTACCTGAATGGCAACTTTTCCATCCACACAACGGCGTATCACTGAAACCGGGCTCTCGACATGAAAATTAGTTGACGAACTCGCCACTAATCTTTCCACGTAACTTTTTGACCCCTTACACACAGTAAACCATTGAGGCCTGTCATTGATGCTTAACAACCCATGATGTGAGTAGAAGTCCAAAACAAATCGTATAGGAAAGGTCATGAACCTTTCACAAGATGTCGACCAAATAGCGGCACCCATGGGCAAAAAGAAATACTCGAGCAATTCACTACGAAAAGGATATTTTCTAAAAAACTGCTCGATGGTCATATCATGAGGAACATTCTCTCTAACACGGGCCGCGACTTTGTTGAAGCGATAAATCTCGTAAAGAAACCTTATATGAGACACAGAAAAGATTCTCTTTCGTTGTGCAAACAGGCCGCCAAGATTGGCCCCCCGAAATTCCAGTCCAGAGGGCTCATGCTTTATCCCAAAAGACATTTCGGAGGGTTGGTAACTTACGCCTAGTTCACCTAACAAACGAATAAAGTTTGGGTAGGTCCTATCGTTAAATACGATGAACCCTGTATCGACAGGAATCAGGCCTGCCTCAGTATCCGTCACGTTGACCGTATTCGTGTGTCCGCCAAGATAGCTCTTNGCTTCAAACAGATCAACTTGCTCTACNGATTTACTCAAGTAGTGTGCACTGGTAAGGCCGGCTATGCCGG
Organism: Planctomycetaceae bacterium; assembly: GCA_002705165.1. GTDB lineage: Bacteria > Planctomycetota > Planctomycetia > Pirellulales > Pirellulaceae > UBA721. The sequence goes on from PAJC01000029.1 coordinate 5,351, forward strand.
CACCAATGATTGCAATTTTCATGAATCNCCCTTTTGGTGGATGTTGTATNACAANNGCGAGAAAAAANAACCCNAAAAAGATAAAAAACGACTGGGCGAATCGCAAGTNGNGTCTACAACTACAATGACACCCTCTACTTNTAGGAAATTCCCATGAAATANCTCACTACTTTAGCACTTATTTTACTGCTTTCCATCCATGCTTCTGTTCATTCTCAGGATAGCGACTGGAATCAGTGGAGAGGTCCAAAGCGTGATGGGACAATCAACATTAAGCTTCCTGAAAACCTGGAAGACATCGAAAAATCTTGGGAAGTAAGCTTAGGGCCAAGTTATTCTGGGCCCGTGACTCAAAATGGATTCGTTTTTACGACCGCAACCGTGGACAAAAAATATGAAGCTGTTTACTGCTACAACGAAGAAACCGGAAAGTTAATTTGGACAAGTAAGTGGAANGGAGCGATGTCTGTTCCTTTCTTCGCTGCTTCAAACGGTAGCTGGATTCGCTCAACGCCACTAGTAGCTGACGGTAAGATCTTTGTTGCCGGAATGCGAGATGTCTTAACTTGTCTCAACATGGAGGACGGAAAGATCCTTTGGCAAATGGACTTTGTAAAGGAGCTTAAAACNCCCCTTCCTTCGTTTGGNTTTGCATCCTCACCAATCTATAGTGACGGAAAACTAGTTGTCCAAGCCGGTAGTGGTGTCATTCAGTTGGATGCGGAAAATGGGAAAATCCTCTGGCAAGCCTCNAAAGATCAAGGGGGGATGAATGGAAGCGCCTTCTCCTCACCGACAATTCAGATGATTAATGGAAAACCGCAATTGGTGGCTCAAACNCGAGAAGAATTAGTCGGCTTAGGATGGACAAGCGGTGAAAAACTATGGGGNGTTAAAATCCCTGCNTTCCGAGGCATGAACATCCTAACTCCGGTTCGATATGAAGATAGTTTCTTCACAAGTTCCTATGGNGGGGGGTCATTTCTTTACGATTTGGCTGGAGAAAAGATCAAGCAGGAGTATAGCTGGAACAATACTATCCAAGCTTANATGTCCTCCCCGGTTGTACTGGGNGATCACGCATACATGCATCTCCGAAATCAGCGTTTGATCTGTCTAAATNTGAAAAACGGTAAAACCGCATGGACTAGTCAGCCCTTCGGAAAGTACTGGAGCTTGATTACGGATGGGGAACGGATTTTAGGTTTAGATCAAAAAGGTATTCTTTACCTTGTCGACGGAACGCCTGAATCGCTTGAGATTCTTTCACAGAAGAAAGTGAGTAACACTGAGACTTGGGCTCACGTNGCAATCAATAACGGTAATATTTACATTCGGTCTTTAGATAAGCTGCTGTGCTATTCACTGAAGGAAAAGAGCAACGCACCGAAAGCCGGAACGACTGTCTCGTCTGTATCTAATCTCAAGTAGGGCTCTTCCAGATAAGGAATCGCTCTCCCGTTGGCTTTTCAATGCCAAACAATTTTGGAGGCATCGAACACAGGACCTTCAACACATGTTCGTTTGTAGTCCCAACTACCATCATTCTGAACAACTTTGGTCACACAAGTGAAGCAGATCCCGATCCCACAGGCCATCGGAGTTTCCAGTGACACCTGACATTGAACGGCCCAGCTCTTGCTAACTTTTGCCACTGCTTCCATCATTGGTTCCGGCCCACAACAGACCACTCGGGTTCCCTCACTGCTGCCATGGGCCTCTTTGTCCTCGGAAAGGACTTGTTCCAGCAACTCTGTAACCAGACCGTGATGACCACGTGACCCGTCATCAGTGCATAACCTAACGTCCAAACCTGCGACTGATTCAAACGTATCGACTCCAGCCAATAGATGCTCGTTACGAGCTCCGTAGCAAAGGGTTACCTTTTGAGCCTGAGGACAATCGCGGTCGTAGTTAGCAAGACCCAGATATTCACGGGCAAGAGTAACAAACGGAGTTTGTCCGATCCCTCCGGCAACCATAATGAGGTGACGTGTTTCCTGTGGCAGAAAGCCGTTACCTAAAGGGCCCCAAACATCCAGATACTGGCCGGCAACGACATCAACTAATCGAGTCGTAAGATTACCTTTAACCAGATAGACCGCCTCTAGGTCGGTCGGTACTCCGTTTGCGTCTCCAATGACATCAAAGACTGCAAGTGGACGACCGATAAGCGGATCATCCCTGTCCGTGATTTTCAACATGATGAACTGGCCAGGTTTACATTTAGCGGCCATGTCCGGACAACGAAATCTGATGCGCCAGGTCGCTTGAGCAACTTCGACGTTTTCAATGACTTCAGCAGTGTAATGGGCAGAATCGTCTGCATAGTAATCAGCATGCAGTGGGTTATTACAATGCTCAGTAGACATCAACGACGTTTCCTTACGTTTCGTTTCTTAGCTGATTTACGCCGGCTGCTACCACTACTCGATTTTGAAGAACGTGTCTTCGAATTCCGAGCCGCGCCTCGGGCTGACTTTCGTGTCGTGCCGGGAGTTGTGCTGCGACTATCATCACTTTTTTTACGACGACCTTGTTGAGTCTTTTTTACGACTTTTCGCTTAGCATTTCCAGTAGTCGCTTTTCTTTTTGCATACTTGCGACGCGTCGACGGAGATGATGGTTCGCTGGTTACACGCTTCAATGCCTTCACTTCGGCTACAGTCAGTTCACGGTAAGCGCCTTCTGGTAACTCACCCAGGCGTACCGGCCCTATGGCAATTCGCTTCAACTGGAGCACTTTATGTCCCACGCGAGCCAACACCCTACGAATTTCACGATTCTTACCTTCGGCCAGAACCATTTCCAACTCAGTAGTTTGCTTATGACGCTTCTTAACTCGCATCGACTCAACATTCGCCTTTCCATCGGAAAGATAAACTCCCTGACGGACTTCAGCCAGTTGCTCACGCTGAATATTACCGGCAACACGCACCGTGTAAACTTTATTGATTTGATAGCTCGGGTGTGCGATCTTATTAGCCAAATCGCCGTCATTCGTAACGATGATCAGCCCTTCGCTACTTCGGTCTAATCGGCCAATGGTAAACAAGTGGTTGGAATCGCCAATCAAGTCCACAACACGAATTCTTCCATCCGGATCGCTGTTGGTCGAAAGAACGCCCTGAGGCTTGTTCAAAACATAGTAGCGCAGAGTCGGGCGTTCGATAACATCTCCGTCGACACGAACTTCATCGCTACCGGGATCTACTTTCACTCCTAACTCGGTCACGACCTTGCGATTCACCTGCACTCGACCAGCGGTAATTAACTCTTCACAGTGCCTGCGACTGCCGTACCCGGCCGCTGCCAATACTTTTTGCAAACGCACACTTTCTCCATCGCCTGCCTTACGTGAAGTGCGAGCAGGGCGCTGGTCATAGCGACGCGATCGTTTTCGAGAGGATTCTTTATTCATCGATTCAATCTGAAAAAGTAATAAGGTAAGAACAAATTTGTCAGAGCCAGCATGCCTGACAAATCCCAGGACCTAAGGCATTGACGTTATCCAAAGGTCATACTGGATCGTAGCTCTCGGCATACCGGTTCTTGTTACGAGGCATGAATCGACACAACAAAATACCCAGGAAGTACAGCACGGTTAGCGGCCCACCTAACAGCAACATACTTAACGGGTCGGCGGGTGTTAGAAACATCGCGATAATAAAGATCACCAAAATCGCCACACGCCATTTTGCCAGATAAGCTTTGGTAGTAAAGATTCCGATTCTCTGTAGCATCAACATGACCAAAGGCAACTGAAAGGCGATACCAAACCCAATGGGTAAAAACAACACGAATCCCAGCCACTCACTAATACGGGGATCCGGGTCAATCGCCATCATGCGGTTATAACTAAAAAGAAAGTCGAGCACAGGTTCCATCACAACGAAGAACGCCATGGCGGCTCCACCGAAAAACAAAGCTAGACAGAACGGCAAATAAATGTAAACGTACTTTCGTTCGTGCGGATACAAACCAGCAGCAACAAAGGCCCACACCTGAAAGAAAATCCAGGGGCTACCAATGACAAACCCTGCAATGAAGGCTGCCTTGAGCCAAATCATAAAACCTTCATGCGCATTAAGTGTTTGCACGCGAATGTCTTTCTTTTCCCAAACCGGCAAAGTAATCGTTGCCGGACGAGCCGAACGAAGATACTCAGGGAAGGCGTTAGACAACGCAAACTTATTAACACGTCGTTGCCGATCCTCAATCGTGGTGCCAACACCGGATTGTTTGATGGCGTGGGTAAGAGTTTCGAACACTTCATCCACATTGATCTTGTTTTCGTCGCCACTGGTATCCAGTTCCGACCACCAGGCTTCCGGGGCTTCGATCGAAGTCTTTACAAGCTCGCGAATGTGCTCGTTCTCATAAACACTCGGATCATTCGCCCAGTGATTAAGGATAGCNATCGCATCAGCAGCCGTACCATTGCCNGAAGTTGCNAGTCGTTCATAGGNAGCCAGCTGAGTTTCATCGAGAAGNCCATGTAGAAAAACTGCCCATGGCTGATCGCTATCCAAATCCGTTTTGAAATTTCTAAAAAAGTCTGGGTATTTCGACTGCTCGCCTGCTTCCAAAATAAAATCTTCGGGGACGAAAGAGTATAACGCAAAGTCGAGTGCTCCCAATTGACGGGGAACAGCTACTTTCAGTCTGATGAGCAGCTTGTCAAGTTCGACTTCGATGTCATTGGAAACGTAGTCTTCTTTGGTTATCAGTCCTGCCAACTCAGCCTGAGCGATATCATCATCCTGTATGCGGTCAAGAGCCGCATGACGGTAGTAAGATCGCAGTGAAGCTTTGAGCGGGACCTGTATTTGTTTGATCACATCATCTGCATAGAACAAACCAAATCCAACACCAATCACTAACCCAATCGCGGCACGGAACAAGCACTGGCGCAACTCTTCCAGATGCTCACCGAACGTCATCGTAGAATCTGCAAACAGATCTTCTTTGGGGTTTTTAGCCATAACTAGAAATCAAATTTTTCCAAATGGATAGTCGTTGGTTACACCGGAATTCCGGCGAAGCATATGAAAACATCAAGACGACCAGATCAGAACTTCACAGTTGTGAAAGGGTCCCAAATTCATACGGAAGGAAGCTGCCGCACCAGCTGAAACAGACCACTAAAGGTGTCTGCGGGAATTTCTCAAGTTTAACATGACAGACGCGCATAAACTAGAAGACAAACTGCCAGAAGATGAGAGTTTGAGAGTGAATTCAACTTAACACAATGGTATATCGCAGATTCCAATGGGTCACTATAATCCCCCCCTATCGGTTCGATATCTCTGACTAGTATAAACTTGACATTCTGGATTCCCCCTAATGCAACGTTGGCACTACATTACGACACTCTCACTGCTATTATTAAGTAGTCTGGCGAGCGTGGGCTGTCAGCATTTCCAAGAGCAGGTGACTAAACCTCGCGGAGAGATCCGCCAGCAGCAATATCGTGCTGCCCTGTTTGATCCCTATTCCGCGACAGAAATAGGAGACGATCTCGGAGGCATGCGTCCTCCGGAATTTGACCGGCCACTACCGGAACCTGTCCGGGATAAATATCTGGGACAAATGGTTCGTACTCAGCAGCCTTAAGGCTGCACGAACGTTCCGCGTTCGTTGGCATTCACATTTACCAATAGCCTTCGCCAGCTAGATCGCATCTGAGCCACGTTCTCCCGTCCGGATACGCACGCAGTCGTCCATGGGCAGAACAAAAATCTTCCCATCGCCAATGGCACCAGATTCTCCCGTACGGCCAACTTTTAGAATGGCTTGAATCGTTGGCTCAACGAATTCGTCATTCACAGCAATTTGCAATTGAGTCTTACGTAACAAATTAACCGTCAGCTCCCGACCACGGTACATTTCCGTCTGTCCTTTTTGCCGGCCAAAACCCTGACAATCCATTACTGTCAGCCGGGATACCTCTACCTCGGTCAAAGCGGCTTTCACATCTTCCAGACGACTTGGCTGAATAATGGCAATGATTAATTTCATGATTTCAATCGGCAAATGAACGACAGTTGTTTTCAGTATTGTAATAGTCTCGAGCGAATAAAAAAAGGAGAACGGTTTCGGGTTAAGAAACCATTCTCCTTGAACTGAGAAGCATAAGAGTGGTACCCCGGCTCTGGATAAGCAAGGCGGTTACTTATCCAGAACCATTTGGGGTATCCTCTCGGATCGAGAACCAATCCGTAACCCGGTAAAACTCAAGGTGAGCCAATTTTGTCCCTGCTGGCGGTTAAACACTAACTACTCGTGTTTCGAATCACCTCAGGTCCTACCAGGCCATGCTTCTGTTTAGGACAGGTTATCGCCGTAAGCACGCATGCCGTGCTCTGACAAGTCCAGTCCCATTTCTTCTTCTTCACGTGACACCCGTAGCATGCCTGCTGCCTTAAGGAGCATGAACAGTGCATACATGGTTACAAAAGCCCAAACACAGATGATGACGGTTGAGTAAAACTGAACCCAAATATACTCTCCGCGAGCAAGATCACTGCCAGTTCCGAACAGACCTGTCGCAATCCCTCCCCAGATACCGCAAAGACCGTGAACTGGCCATGCACCTACTGGGTCGTCAATCTTTAGCTTGTCGAGCAACACGATACCGGCAACAACCAAAACGCCACCAACAAGCCCAATCATCAGGGCTGAAGTAGTGGTGACCTGATCGCAGTTAGCCGTAATCGAAACAAGACCGGCAAGCACACCATTCAATGCCATGGTTACATCTGGCTTGCCGAAAGCAAACCAAGCAAGCAACATAGCCGTTACAGCACCAGCGGCGGCTGCAAGTGTTGTGGTCAACGCAATATATGTGGTCGCATTAGCCTCTTCTAAGCCACCATAGGTGAGCTGGCTACCTGGATTGAATCCATACCATCCCACCCACAAAAGGAAGACGCCGATGGCCGCATAGGTTATATTCTGGCCCGGCAGT
>PAJC01000030.1 GCA_002705165.1 Planctomycetaceae bacterium
TTCGCTGGCAGAACAAAGTCACCAATAAATAACTGACTAGTGTGAGTATCTGTTCGAGTGCTTGTCCACATTAACTGTTTACCATCCGGCGAAAAAACTGGAAGAACATCAGCGCCAATATTGTCTGTCACTCGCACTGGCTCACCAATAGAAAATTGATTTTCTTTGGTAACCGAATATCTGGCCAGCCACAAGTCATAATTAGGACGACCGCCGGTGGAGTGATCTGCACCGGACCAAATAATATACGGTTCTGATGGATGCCAGTATGGGCCCCAATTAACTCCGGTGGTGTCTGTCAAAGCAACTTCATTTTTTCCATCAATGCCAATTACATAGATCTGTAGCATGTGCTCTTCTTTACGATCGCTACGGAAAATCACCCACTTGCCATTCGGCGAAATAAAGGGGCCTCCGTCATATCCTTTGGCATTGGTCAACTGACGCACATTCCCACCATCCGCGTCCATCACATAAAGGTCCGGGTCTCCGTCTCGAGTACTACAGAAGGCGATAACCTTACCATTACTCGAATAAGCACCCTCTGCGTCGTAACCTTCGGTGTTAGTCAATCGTTTAACAATCTTACCCTTGGGTGTGGCCACGAACATCTCCGTATGCGGATCAAATGGCCATGAGTACCGACGCCGCACTCCATTCTTACGATCCTCTTCCTGCTGTTTGATCTCAGCCTCTTCGGTGGTTGTCATTTCCGGGTCTAGGTGGCTCGAGGCAAACAAGATATTTTTACCGTCGGATGTAAAAAAGCTACAAGTTGTACGCCCCCGACCTGTACTCACTAACCGCGGACGCCCATCTTCCAGTGACTGAGTGTAAATTTGGTAGAACGGATAATCTTTAGTAATAGCTTGGTAGACGATTCGCTTTCCATCCGGCGAAAAATACCCTTCACCTGCTTTGACAAAAGATGAAGTCACTTGCCGTACATTTTTGAGAAATGTCGACTCCAGTTCACTTACCGAAGTGTCCTGAGCGTGGAGTAATACGGTATCGCTTACCAGCATTAGTAAGATTGCTGCAAATGTAGAAACTACATGTCTCATATCCATCCAATCCTTATATGAATTCAACCCGCTATGCAAAACACCAGAGTAGTTCTAGGTTTTGTCGAATTTCAACCAGTCTTAATGTATCAAACCGTGTACCATAATCAATGAGACACCGTGATGCTCAAGCGTTTCAATCTCTACGGATTCAATTAGATATATGTGCCCATGAAGATCTACACACGAACAGGTGATTCAGGAGAAACAGGTTTAGCTGGCGGTAGCCGAGTTTCTAAAACCAGTCTGGCAATCGAAGCGGTTGGGACGATCGATGAACTGAATGCCGTACTGGGAATTGTTCGCAGTTATGCAATCACGGACGAGATTCAGAAACAACTTCAACAGATTCAATCCCGACTGTTTGATGTCGGAGCCTTGGCGGCTTCCAAAGAAGGGTACGATTGTGGCGTTACCATCTCTGCTGAAGAATCCACATGGCTGGAAGTACACATTGACGAACTAAATCAGAACCTTCCCGAACTGCGGCAGTTCATTCTTCCCGGCGGACACCCTGCCGCGGCTCAAACACACTTTGCTCGAACCGTATGCCGGCGGGCCGAACGACTTGTTGTCAATCTACAACAACAATCAGAGAATCCTCTCGCCAATGCGATTACCTACCTGAACAGGCTGAGTGACTATCTGTTCGTCCTTGCCAGAGCTGTCAATGCATTACATTCAGAAACGGAGACAACTTGGACCGGGGCTGATCGCAACAACCCCCAGTCGGCTTCTTAGATATCCATCCCTAACCGGAAGCTTAGCTGATCAAATTGCTTCCGATAGACGGGGCGCGAAGAATGCACATGATTTTCCTCTGTGATAAATCGCATTTCTCCCATGGGCCATACGTCATAACGAAACAGAATTCGTTCATATGGCTTCAGGTCTTCTGCATAAATCATCAACATCTTGTGTTCATCAAGTTGAACTTCAAGTTGCTTCTTAGGATTTACCACTGCCACGCCTGTACAACCATCATTCATGATCAGAGACTCGTAGTCGCATAGAGTACTTTTCAGAACCGGCAGGTCGATCTTTTCTCGATAAAGATCTTCATGCGAGCCATCTCCATGCGAGTGACTTGTCTCCAAAACACAATCGACGAGTTTACCGAGGGGATCCATGAGGTCTAAAAAGAGATCAAATAATACGTCCCGCGTAGCGGCCGCCAAAATCATCGGCAACTCCATATTGCGGCTGCGCGAACGAAAAGTCTCACGGCGATAACCCTGCCGTAATGCCAAAGTTGATTCTTTGCCCGGACGAACCGCATCTGTGAACTCAAACGAACCTATCGCATTCTGTTCGAAAAGTGCTTCGGAAGAAGCTAGCTTTGCATTGAAATAATCCCTCTTTTCAGCGGTCTGTGCATACCAGTCACTTCCCTGTGCCAGTGAGTTCGATTCATTGGATTCAAAGAACGGAGTGGGATTCATCAAATTCTTACTTTGCTAATTCATGCCGGTGAAATTGAGTTCGTTTCACCAAAACAGAGGACTGTTCTGGTAACTACATAAACGTAGGTTACGTTATGAACCGTGCATGAAATTGCCGGTAAGATTCAAAGAAAAATCATCTTCTGATTGGCGACTACCTACAGGAAACACTTAAATCCCCGAGCAAAACCATTCCAGCAAGTAGAAATCCCTGATCGTTTTCATCCGACAGTGAAGAGTCGGCAATTTTTATATAACGAGACCATTTCACCCTGTCTGATGCGCGGGTCGCATCCACACTCACCCAACGATCATCCAAATAGACCTCATTCCACATATGGAACCAACAATTGGTCAGTGCTCCGTCTGGTACAGCAACCAAGCCATTGACCATCCGGGTTGGCAATCCCGCAGCTCGCATCATTGCCGCTAATAAACAAGCGTGTTCGGTACAATCACCTTCACCACTTTCAAATGCATCGGCTGCCGATGCCATTGCTTTGGAGTAATTTTTCTCCTCNATATGTTCATAGACAAATTNCTGAATANCCTTTAACTTCTCCACCTCATTTTCCAATCCNTTGGTGAGTTCTTCCACCTTGGCCCGAATTNCAGCATGTTCCACTTCAATAAGTATCGAACTAGCCAGATACTCTTTAGACGGATTTTCCGCGAGAATGTCGGGATTTGAAATGTCATCCGACAACTCCAACACCACTTCATTTTTACTTTTCTTCTTTACGATTTGTGAGAGCGTATTGGGAAANATATCACTNAGATCCGTCAGCGNAGAAGACAGTGTCAATTCTTGTCGTGAAGCTTCCTGATCATAGATACCTTCAATCTCGACTGAAGTCACTTCGTTGAAATCAACTGTCTCAATCGTCGTCGAAGATTCAAGAAAAGTTCCTGTTGCTTCCATTCGATCCTTGACATACAAAAACTCCATACCCATTTGAGGATAGGTCGCCTTCATGGTGACACCCTCGCTNTTGACCCAAAGCTTCCCTTCGAGAGAAACCCCTTCCCCATCCGACAAGACGTCAATCTTCAGCAATGACTGTTCGGGAAAATCCTCAAGCACTTCATAGTCCTGAGCTCTCAAAGTTTGCTNGTAAANAGCAAGGTTCGTNGGTTCAACATTAGAAAGGGATCTCGTTTCCCNGGGCTTCATCATGTCTCTGGCCAGAGACAGGTCGATTCCTAATGGCCCAAGTGTCCCGGGTTGCCACGGAAGCTGCTTCTCCACAACTTCGTCAGACTTTTCAACTCGTACTTCAAGTGAATCCCCAGCTACGACAGCNAACGTNGCTGCGGNCCCANCTTGATTNGAATCAACCGTCATNCTCTTTAAANCGCCATCCATTGATTCCACAAAATGAACGTCCATCANNGAGGCATTCGTCTCTGCCCCTCGNTTGANCTGCATCGTCATAAACCAAATACCATAAACTTCATCGGCCTTCTCGTCCTGCTTGGCATCTAATAACACATAGCCGACGGTATACCCTTTAATCTTGACCAGGTAGTTAGCCTTTAGCAGCACTTTNTCACGGCTGCTTTCCACTTCNACTTTGGGCCAGTTGACGTTTGCCGGTTCGTTAGTGCACCCGGCAAGAACCACTGAAACGGTGAAGATCAAAAGTGGGGCGAGGCGTGAAGAAAGCTGATCTACCATGTCTTTATTTCCGTGATAAGGAATTAATTTTAGGTGCTTCTACGAATACCGATTAAATCTGGNTTTNTCATCAAATCCGGTTCCGATAAAATAGAAGTAGGTAATTGACGGCCCCAAATCGGTCTGCCTCCTCTTCAATCTTATTTTGTTCAGAACGGGTCAAGTGCCATAACTACTCGTTCTATATCTGTTATTTGACCACAGGTTCGATCATGAAAAAAGTAGAAGCCATCATTCGACACTTTAAACTTGAAGATGTAAAGAATTCACTTGCCGAGCAGGAAATCCACGGAATGACCGTCTCGGAAGTGCGNGGTTTTGGTCGGCAAAAAGGTCACACGGAGATGTACCGAGGAACAGAATATGCCATCGACTTTGTCCCCAAAGTTAAATTAGAGATTGTCTGTACCGACGAAATGCTTCAAAAGGTTATTGATACCATCCTCCAAAACGCCCAAACCGGCGATATCGGAGATGGTAAGATCTTTATCACCGAGCTACACAACGCTATTCGAATTCGAACAGGTGAAATCGGAGAAGAAGCGATTTAATTACGACTTCTCTNCCGCTTTCGCTTCCAATGTAAATACGCTTCATGTCTGATAACCCAAGTTTTAGTGATTCCATTGTAAGGGCGCGGCAACAGCTGCATGAAGGTCGCGAGCGAATAAAACAGCAACATGAAGGTGGGTCGCCGGGGATTCAGGTTTGTACTGGAATTTCAGATCTCTTCGACCAGATCGTACTCAGCATGTACGAACTTGCGATTGCCCAGGTTGTACAAAATGAAGAACAACGAGCTCGACTGGAGCAAATCACGGCGATTGTGCCACATGGCGGCTATGGCCGGCGTGACGTAGCTCCCTACTCTGACATCGACCTCATGTTGCTTTGTCAAAAATCCGACGCCTTTCTGGTGCCCGAATTAGCTCGAGCTCTAAGTCAAAACATATACGATGTCGGCCTGCAGCTCGGCTTTGCCACTCGCAATATAAAAGAAGCTTCAAGTCTGGGACTCAAAGACGCAAAGATCTTCACATCGCTGGTGGAATCCCGCTTTCTAACGGGCAGTAAAGAGCTCTACTCCGAATTCTTCACTCGCTTCCGCCGACGGTCTCGAAACCGCTGGAAGCAGCTTATCAAGATGGTCTACACGGCTCGACACGAAGAACGCTTGCAATATGGTGATACCGTACACCTACTCAAGCCAAATATTAAACGCTCACGCGGAACCCTTCGCGACCTCCAATTTGCGAGGTGGATCGGTTTTATTGTTCACGGCGAAGCGGAGCCGGTAACACTTCAAAGACTAGGAGTTCTGACTCGGGAAGATTATCGCACGTTACGAAACGCCCGAGATTTTTTACTCCAGTTGCGAAACGAATTACATTTCCAAGCCGGCAAATCACAGGATGTACTGAATCGCTTTGAACAGGTGCGTATCGCTGAGAAGTCAGGGTATGAAAATAACACCGAAACGCTGGCCGTCGAACAGTTCATGCAACATTACTTCGAACATATCAGCCAGGTTCGCTATACGGTAACTCATTTTTTCCAATCGAGCCGACCGGAGCGTTGGAGTTCCAAGTTATCACTCCCTGGTTTTGTGAGAAAACTGGATAGTAAATTCCGTATGGGACCGTATAGCATTGGAGCTTTGCCAAATCAGATCGAACGTATTCGTTCCAGCCTTAGTGACGTTATCAGACTGATGGAACTTGCCAGCGAATATAACCGACGTATCGACCACCGCACCTGGACAGCCATCCGTGAAACCATGATGGAGCAAGAGACCGTCGAATTGACTGACCCGGTAATTCAGCAGTTCCTGTCACTGCTCGCACGTCCGATACGACTCGGCGAACAACTGAGAAAACTACATCAAATGCGAGTACTTGAAAAAATAGTGCCGGCTGTCAAACATGCGCGGAATTTGCTTCAGTTCAATGACTATCACAAATATACCGTCGATGAACACTCCATGCGTGCCGTCAAAAAAGCGACGGACTTCTTCGGTGATAATTCCGTTTTAGGTAGTGTGTATCGAGAACTTGGTAACAAAACCATCCTCCATCTGGCTTTGTTAATTCACGATCTCGGGAAAGGGTTTCCTGAAGACCACAGTGAAGTCGGTCGTGAAATTGCCGAGCAGGTTGCCAAACGCTTTGAACTGACGGACCATAATACTGATATCCTAAGACATCTCGTTCACAAACATCTGCTAATGGCTCACACGGCATTTCGACAGGACCTACATGATGAAAATGTAGTGATACGTTTTGCTGCCGAGGCACGCTCGCTCGAGCAGTTACAAATGTTGTTCGTCCTGACCTGCGCCGATCTTGCCGCCGTCGGTCCGGGAGTGCTTAACAAATGGAAACAGGATCTCATCACGGAACTGTATCTGAAAGCCCGCATTCACCTGTCCGGAGAATCCCAAGCAAAGTTTGCCAAAGACTGGCTGGTAACTCAGCAAACAAAACTTCTGAAGTTACTACCTGGAGATGCGGGAAAGTGGGAATCACATCTTGCCAAGCTACCTCCCTCATTGCTGAACGATGAACACCTCACGCGATCTTGCGACTATCTCACATCCCTCGCCAAACTATCGCCGAACGAGGTGGTCACCTGGGCTCGCTATGTTCCCGAACGTAATGCTACGGAGTACACGATCGGAGCTCACCAGAAAACACTCGACGGGTGCTTCCATCGCATCACCGGTGTACTTTCAAGCCAACGCAACTCCATTCTGGGAGCAGAAATCTTTAGCCTGGCGGACGAGTTGGTCCTCGACCGTTTCTTTGTTTCCGACTTGGATTATGCACAGGTTCCAACGAATGACCGGCTAAGTTTGATTCAACAAAAGGTTAGACAAACGATTCAACGCAAAGAGGATATCAATCCAGCCTTTCGTCAGGTCTGGTCAGCCTCATCAGAGACCACCGCCGGCGAGATCAATCCATTGCCATCACGTGTCGGCATCGATAATAAATCAGCCCAGCAGTACACTATCATTACCCTGTTCGCGTATGACAGATTGGGCCTGCTCTATAAAATTACAAAAGCCCTCTTCGATCTGGAACTGGATGTTCACGTCGCAAAAATCGGAACTTATATCGATCAGGTTGTCGACGTCTTCTATGTAACCGATCGAAATGGTAATAAGATAGAGTCAAAAGAACAGTTCGACGCGATCCGCGAGAAACTGTTGAAACAAATTGAAAAGCCAGCTTAATTCCGACCCGAGGTACATCCCATATGAAAGCCCCCTTCTCATTCCTGTCATTGTTTGTAGCTGTATTATTCGCTTCCAACACCTTGGTTGCTCAGGACGAAGACGTCAAACTCGCTGAGGAAGCAGAACAGGCCCCCGCCCGCTTCAAAGTCATTTTCGAACTATCGAATGATGGTCAGGTTGAAATCGAAGTTGCTCGCAAACTGGCTCCTCTCGGTGTCGACCAGTTCTACAAACTAGTGAAGTCCGGCTTCTACAATGAGTGCCGTTTCTTCCGAGTTGTTCCCGANTTTGTNGTACAATTTGGGATCAATGGGGATCCAGAAGTTCAAAAGAAATGGAAAGACGCTCCCATCAAAGATGATCCGGTTCTATTTAGCAACCGCAAAGGAACAATCTGCTTTGCGACGTCTGGGGAAAACACTCGTACCAGCCAACTNTTCATCAACCTGAAAGACAATGAGAATCTTGATGGACTTGGATTTGCAGCCTTTGGACGGGTAAATAAAGGCCTGAAACACATTGAAGCGATCAATGCGGAATACGGCCAGACACCCAANCAGGGACTGATTCAAGATCAGGGTAATGAATACCTGACCAAAGAATTCCCCAANATGGACTACATCAAAAAGGCTTATGTNGTTGAAAAGAACGAGAAACCNTAAGCTTCCACCAAACTTCACACACCTCCTGAACGCCNNGATATTGTTCGTTACTCCCATGGGGGTTTAGGCTTGGAGTCAACACAAAAAGCCGCTGCNGACAGTTCCTGTCAGCAGCGGCTTTTTTATTCAACACGAAATAAGACNACTTCGGGTTGAAGTTGACTAAAGGGCTTTAGGCGTTCAATTCAACCTCCGCAGAATCGGCAATATTGACCCAAACATGAACGTGAGGAGCACCACGGAAGTGCCATACAAATGATGGACCTTCCAAACGCCAGTTATCCCAGACTTTGTCACCACCAATATCGTTGTCGGTGTAGAAGGCCAGATGACAGGCATCCAAACCACCTTGTTTTTTGACGCAGTCTAAGGCTTCCTGCTGATCTGACTTACGGAACATCGAAACCAGNCTTTGCAGTGTTTTCTGAACGCCTTGTTTCTGAGAACCATTCAAATCTTTCACTGCGATGCCCTGAATACCGCCCTTAGCTCCCTTAAAAGCAACAGCTTGCTCACGAACAGTTTTAGGAACTTCCGCTACCTTACGTTGTTCATTATCTAATAACTTGTAAACATTATTAGCTGCGACAGCCTGTTCCCAAAAGACATTGCCGTCGTGATCAGGTTCTTCGTCAAACGTTCCGTGAGGGTCATGGCCGTAGAACAAAGGACCACCGAATGCGACATGATCTGTTGTGTTACCGTCAGCACGAAGCGTCAAGTGTCGCGAAGTCATAACGAACTCAAATTGTTCACTACCCGGTTCACCAAAGATTGCGATATTGTTGGTCTCACCAAATCCACCAGTGTCATCTTCCTGCTGTTTGTCAAATTTGGCGTGCCAAGCGGGTGCCAGCAAACCTTCGTAAATCATGCGAATCATGTCTTGCTGTTCAGCGGTGTAGAACTTGGAGTTCAATGTTGGCTTGGTAATGTGCCAGTTATTAGCGATGCGTGTACGTAGCAATCCTCGGCTGGGATCCATATGATTCCAATCGAAGGCAACAACCTTCTTCTGAGTTTCAGTCAAAGTATCGTACAGTCGTTTCACAATGTTTTCAGGATTNCCCTGTGACTTTTCCTTACCTGAAAGAGGAGCTTGCAATGCGGCTCCGGCCACAATCGATGCGGCCCCGGTGGATTGCATAAACTTACGGCGATTGAAATTAATAGAACTCATAACACAAACCTTGTTTGATGAGGGCGAAGCAGTATTCAGTTATCCGATATTATCCCATACCAAGGGGTACCTTCGCAATGAAGAAGAGGTCATGATTATGGGAAATCAGAACGATATCGTTCACCGTTCCGNTACTTGCCCGCCGCANCTTCAACGAAGATGCCCCTAGCCATTATTGAAAGTATTTAGGATGCCTGAATTACCCGAAGTCGAAACAATGCGNCGCGGCATCCTGGCCATCCAAGATGCAACAATTACTGCGGCTGAAAAAGTCCGTTGTCGCCGCAAACCTATTGCTATTACTCCTAACATGTCCACCATTCGACGGCGACTCGTTGGTAAAAAGGTCAAACATGTCGGACGTATTGGGAAACGAGTTGTCATTCAAATGCAAAATGACGATCGATTACTCTTTGAACCTCGTATGACGGGGTTAGTTTTAGTCGCGGACCCTCCAAGTCGGGAACACGTACGTTTTCGACTGGAGTTTTCCCATGGGGAAAAAGAAGTGCTTTACTGGGACCGTCGGGGACTGGGGATGATTTACTTACTGAACGATCAACAGTATCAGGATCGNTTTAGTCTGGAGAATCTAGGGCCGGATGCNTTGGACGTGACCGGCCCTCTGCTNAAAAAGATTTTTGGCAAATCCAGACGCCCNGTNAAAGTAGCATTACTCGACCAGAAGAAGGTGGCGGGNATCGGTAATCTCTATGCCTCTGAAATTCTTTACGTGGCCGCAATTCATCCGGCGAAACGCTGCGATCGCATCACCCTCAAACAATGGAATCTGATCGCCGAAACAACGATNGACATNCTGCAGACTGCAATCGCTCACGAGGGATCAACACTGTCCGATGGGACCTACCGAAATGCACTGAATGACCCTGGCGGCTACCAGAATATGCATCGCGTGTATGACAAAGAAGGTCAACCCTGCTCAATCTGNATGGACACCTCTATTACTCGGATCGTTCAGGCGCAACGAAGTACTTTTTTCTGCAAATCATGCCAAAAACGNTCGTGATGCANGACACGGTTCACCACCCTTAATCCAACTGCGGGGACTAACAGTAAAGAACGATAGTCGATAAACTAAAGAAAGTNCGCGAATNGTACTCCGATGGCCTAGCTCTTATCAGCCAAAAAACAGTACTTTTTGCAACTCGGAACTCAATCCTTTCAAAGCAGCTTAGAGACGCTTAAACAACATGTCAGACCCTATTTCAGCCGTACCGAATTCGTCAGGTCGATTCGGTGAATTTGGTGGACGCTACGTACCTGAGACGCTAACTCATGCGTTGGATGAATTGGCTGAAGAATATAACCAAGCGATGAACGACCCGGAATTCCAGAGCCAATTAAATGGTCTCTTTAATACCTTTGTTGGCCGTCCTTCNCCGCTCTATTTTGCCGAACGACTTACCGAGAAATGTGGCGGAGCCGAAATCTGGCTAAAACGTGAAGACACCAATCATACCGGGGCGCATAAAATCAATAACACGCTCGGGCAGGCATTGCTCACTTTACGGATGGGCAAAAAACGTGTGATTGCAGAAACCGGTGCGGGTCAGCATGGCGTAGCAACAGCCACTGCCTGTGCACGATTTGGACTCGAATGCATTGTTTACATGGGTGCCGAAGATGTACGGCGCCAGTCTCCGAATGTCTTCAGCATGAAATTACTGGGAGCGGAAGTGAGNCCTGTAGAATCAGGGTCACGCACACTACGAGACGCCATTAACGAAGCCATGCGTGACTGGATGAGTAGTGTCAAGACAACACATTACATCATCGGCTCAGTTGTCGGGCCTCACCCATTCCCACTCATCGTCCGTGACTTCCAAAGTGTGATAGGGCGGGAAACGCGTCAACAGAGCCTCGATAGTTTCGGTAGCCTGCCGGATCGAGTTGTGGCATGCGTTGGCGGTGGTAGTAATGCTGCCGGAATGTTTTATCCATTTGTCGATGATACAAATGTTGAACTTTTGGGAGTCGAGGCCGGAGGTCGAAGCGCACATCCCGGTGACCATGCTTCCCCCTTAACCTTTGGCGAGCATGGCATTCTGCACGGAAGCTATAGCTACGTGATGCAGGATGAAGACGGACAAACCTGTGACGTACATTCCATCTCAGCCGGTCTCGACTATCCCGGAGTTGGNCCNGAACATAGCTACTGGAAAGACACTGGTCGNGTACAGTACACACATTGTCAGGACGGCGAGGCAATGGCTGCGTTCGACACTTTAACTAGAACCGAAGGGATCTTACCTGCCCTGGAAACCTCTCATGCAATCGCTAAAGCCATGGAAAGTGCCCGCGAACTCGGCCCAGGCAAACGAATCGTTGTTTGTCTATCCGGACGCGGAGATAAGGACAGCAACGAAATTGCAAGACTTAAACAGGAAGGTTATTAAACCGGGCCCCTTCTCGTTCCAATCCTGAATTCCCTAACAGCCTCTAGATACCAGTCAGTAAACCTGAAATGTCAGCAATCGACACTACCTTTGAAACGCTCCGTAGCCAGGGGAAAAAAGCATTTATGCCGTTTGTCACTGCCGGAGACCCGAATCTGGAATTCACCGGTAAAGTACTAAAACAACTGGTAGCTCATGGTGCCAGTCTCTGTGANTTGGGAATCCCGTACAGTGATCCAATNGCCGACGGACCAGTGATTCAGGCCAGCTACACCCGTGTGCTGGATCAAAANCAAAAGCTTACCAATATTCTGGAGGCAGCGAATACCTGGACAGCGCAACTATCTGCCCCGATCGTCTCAATGGTGAGTTACAGTATTATTCACCGGCAAGGACTAGAAAACTATGTTNCACGCGCTAAGGCCGATGGAATTGCCGGAGCGATTGTTCCCGACTTGCTCGTGGAAGAATCTGCGGCCTTTTCAGAGATCTGTCAACGTGAAGACTTCAGCCTGATCCAACTGGTAACACCGACCACTTCTCGTGACCGGGCATTACAGATTTGTGAAACCTCAACAGGTTTTCTTTACTTTGTTTCCGTAACCGGTATCACCGGCGAACGAACGGAACTGCCGCCGGAAGTTGTTGAACAGGTTGGCTGGTTGAAAGAAAGGACCGAACTTCCAATTTGCATCGGATTCGGCATCAGTAAACCCGAACATGTGAAAATGCTCTCCCCTGTNGCNGACGGCCTCATCGTTGGCTCNGCGATTGTCCGCAAGATCGCAGAAGTCGGAGAAAAGGGCGAAGACACCGTCCTCGCNGAGATCGGCACGCTGGTTGACGAGCTTACTTCAGCTATGAANTCCTAGGATTTTCAGTCTTTCTTTCCTCTGAAGGGTAACTAAATATTGAACGCTTCCCAGCTAAACATTGAAGGCGCAGTCACAGAACGATACTCTCAGGCCTCTCAGGAAGCGGAAGCGGCACTCTGTTGTCCCGTGGATTATGACGCCCGCTGGCTGGAAGTCCTGCCTGCAGAACTAATTGATCGTGATTACGGTTGTGGGGATCCTTCCCAATGGGTTCAGCAGGGAGATCATGTCCTTGACCTTGGCTCCGGCGGCGGGAAGATCTGTTATATCGCCTCGCAGGTAGTCGGAGCTGATGGCNGTGTGACNGGTGTCGACATGAACGAAGACATGCTTGCATTAGCACGACAATACCAAAGTGAGATCTGCAGTAAAATCGGCTGGGATAACATTACCTTCCATAAAGGCAAGATTCANGACCTCAAACTGGACATGCAGGAATTTGAGAAATGGCTGCAGGACAATCCGGCTGCCGACTCACAAAGTTGGCTACAGGCAGAACAACAGGCTGAAAAATTACGCCTTACAAGGCCTATGATCGCTGATAACAGTATCGACGTGGTCGTTTCTAACTGCGTCCTTAATCTGGTTAACCCCAATGATCGTCTCCAACTTTTTACCGAGCTGTTTCGTGTCCTTAAACCCGGGGGCCGAGCTGTCATCAGTGATATCGTCTCGAACCAACCGGTTCCNGCNGCGATGCAAAACGATGCCACACTTTGGAGTGGTTGTATCAGCGGAGCATTTGAAGATCNGACCTTCATTCANGCATTCGTGGACGCTGGCCTGGGTAAAGTCGAAATTCTGTCACGGCAGTCCGAGCCTTGGCAGGTTGTGGANGGCATTGAATTCCGTAGNATGACATTACGAGCCTGGAAACCACTGGGAATCAAAGACGAGACCGGGGCCGGTGAGTCCGCCATCTACCGAGGTCCCTGGCAAAAAGTGGTGGATGACCATGGGAATNCACTTGTTCGTGGTGAACGCGTAAAAATTACCCGCGGACAAATGCGGGAATATGAACATCCCCCGTATGGAGCCGACTTGATCTTACTGGATGATGAAGGAAAGTTTATGGNATCCGACCAAAGCCCAAATGCCTCCGATCTTCCCATTACCGATTCTTGTTCGCCCGGCAGTGATTGCTGCTAATAGAAAAGACTGTACTTACCAAATCAAAGGAACAACGATGATTCACGTCATTTGTACTATCACCATTGCCNCTGGCCGNCGAGTCGACTTTATTGCTGAATTCAANAGAATCGTACCNNAGGTATTAGCCGAAAAAGGATGNCTTGAATATGGACCAACCATCGACGTAGAGACCGGCATTGAACGACAGGCTGGCCAAGAGGACAACGTCGTCGTGATTGTTGAAAAATGGGAAACTCTGGAAGACCTGAAAGCCCATTTGGTAGCGCCTCACATGAATGCCTATCGTGAACGNGTCAAAGACATGGTCGAAAATGGTCATTTAAGAATTACACAACCGGCCTAAGCTCAGATCAGAACCGATGCGGGAACTTTTTCGACAACTCGAAGCCATTGCTAACTCTCAGCAAGAAGCCGTTTATTGCCGCTTAGNGGAAACTCGCGGAAGCACTCCACAAAAGGCNGGCGCGACAATGCTGATTTATCCNGACGGCTCGCAAGCCGGTACGCTGGGAGGTGGATGTGTNGAAGCTGAAGTTAAACGCACTGCTTTGACTNANCTCGAGNATAACCNATCACGAATCGCCAAATTNCAACTCGACCATGACTANGGTTGGGATGATGGTTTNATTTGTGGCGGTCGCATGCAGATTCTGATTCAGCCTGTTAAAGACGAGCCAAGCCGAAGCTATCTTTTACAACTTTGCCANTTACTACAAGCTGCTCCCGGATTCACGGAAGTCATCTCGNACTCACTNGAAGCCGAGGATAGCATTCCNACATTNCTCCTNTTTGATGATCAGAACCAATTGCAAGGCTCACTNGGACCGNAAGAATCAAGTCTGCCACTNCNAGCAAGTCAACATCTCATTACACTCGAACAACGGCCGCGTTCCTATCATCACGAGGAGATGGCGTTNCTGCCCTCTTTAGAACGTTGTCAGCTCGTAATCGTAGGAGGGGGACACGTTGGCCAGGCCGTCGCGAATATGGCGGTCGATCTGGAATTCGACGTGACTGTGATCGACGATCGCGAATCGATCATTTCGCCCGAACGATTCCCTCACATCCAACACAGAATCGCCGGGGATATCGAACAGGTTTTGCCATCATTAAACATCACTCCCCANACCTACTGNCTAATCGTTACTCGTGGACATAATCATGACCAGAGAGCACTCTATCATCTGGCAGATCGTGGCGCTCGTTATGTCGGCTTGATCGGATCACGACGAAAAATAAAACTCATCTTCGGCGACCTTCTCGATGCCGGCATCTCCCCCAAAGCTCTCAATGCTGTACATGCACCGCTGGGAATTGACATCGGCTCACAGACGGTTGCTGAAATCGCTGTCAGCATTTGCGCTGAACTTGTTTCGCACCGAAATCGAGACGGATTCATTCCGGGACGCCCGGATGGAATTGAGTTGCCAGCATGAATTTCGTAGCGATTATTCCGGCTGCCGGATTNAGTCGGCGTATGGGGGAGCCGAAACTGCTCAAGCAGTTTGAAGGGACACCACTAATCAATCACGTGCTTGATGCCTGGCTAGCCAGTGGTGTTCAACGAATCGTTGTCGTTGTCCGTGAAGACAATAAAGAACTCCGTGAACACCTCGATCAATTTGATGTGGATGTCGCCGTTGCCGATCCGCCTCCTGCTCAAATGAAAGACACTGTACTGGCTGGCATCAACTACACTGCTGAACACTACCCTATGGGCGTCAATGACGCTTTTCTGTTAGCTCCAGCTGACATGCCCTACCTTTCCCCATGGCTTATTGATCAGGTAATTGAACAGCATAATCCAGATGCCGCTGCGATCATTGCTCCTTCTTTTGAAGATACCAAAGGGCACCCCGCCCTCTTTCCCTGGCCTTTCGTGACGGGCGTCTACCAGCTTACCGAGGATCAGGGAATCAATGCGCTCTGGGACCTCTACTACGGGCGCACATTCGAAGTCAGCGACAACACTCCACTGATTGATCTGGACACACCCGAAGACTGGCAACAGGAATAGGAAACGTCAGCCACAAGAAACGCAACCCTAGTTATCACCGATGTTAAAGGACTTTTTAAGGTACCGAGCTCGGTGAATATTACGATCAGCAATATCAAGCTTATTTCCAACCATCTTTTGCAAATGGGCCGGCTGTGTTTGTAGGAAGAGTCGATTGAGCATTGGCACTTCGACTTCAATCAATCCCAAATTGACCCCTAGTCGAATACTCGATAACAGATGCATTGTTTCTTCACTACTGATTGTTTTCGCATTTTGAAGAATACCATGTGCCCTGCTAACGCGATCGCTTAATTCATCTCTACTTTCTCGCAGCAAAAAGTCACGAGCTTTACGTTCGTACTCGATCATGACGGGAATCACTTCGTTGACCTGCTGGACGAGTTCAACTTCACTCTTGCCTAATGTGATTTGATTACTAATCTGGTAAAAATCGCCCATCGCCTCAGAGCCTTCTCCATAAAGGCCACGGACAGCGAGATTGATCTTTTGCAGACTCCGGAAGACCTTTTCAAGTTCCTGAGTCATCACCAATGCAGGTAAGTGAAGCATGACACTCACTCGCATTCCTGTGCCTACGTTGGTCGGGCATGCCGTGAGATAACCAAATCGCGGATGGAAGGCATAGTGCAGGCATGAATCTATAAAATCATCGATCGCATTGATACGATGCCAGGCCTCTGTCAAATCGAGTCCGCTTTGAACAGCCTGAATTCGGAGATGATCTTCTTCATTGATCATCACACTAAATTTTTCATCTGAATCGATAAGAACACTGCGAGCGCCATTGCTTTCTGCAAGCTCACGACTAATCAATTGTCGTTCGACGAGAAATTGCCGATCGAGATCATTCATTTCATCGACACGGTAATAACTAACAGGATCGCTCCATTTAGAATCCTGATTAATCAATTCAGCCACGCGGGTTTCAATGGCTAACTTATCACTGTCGGAGCATTTACGCACGAATGGGAACTCAGACAGGTTTCGCGCCAAACGGATACGTGAACTAATCACAATATCCGATTCTGGCCCCGTGCCTTTCAGCCACTCGCCACCTTTCCCGACTAACTCATCCATAAACACGATACACCTCTTAACCAGACTGTTCTTTTTCAATGCCGACAATTTGGTCTCTCAGCTGCGAGGCTTTTTCATAGTCCTCAACCTGAATGGCCTGTTCCATTTCACGTCGCAAACGAATCAGATCCGTTCGCTGATCTGTTCCTTCAGCAGCTCCTCTAGGTTTCTTGCCAACGTGAACTGTCGCGGAATGAATATTGGAAATAATTGGATCAATCTCTTCTTCAAAGCATATGTAATCATGCGGGCAACCAAGTCGTCCCACATGGCGAAACTCATAGAACGTGATGCCACAAAGGGGGCATGCCTGTTGGTCAAGCTTGGCAAGCTGCTCAGCGGCTTCGTTAATATTAAGATGTTGAGCCAGTGCGCCGGCAATGGAAGGCACATCTTCTTCGTTCACATCAGCCTGCATGAGATAGATCCGGGCGTGTTCCTCGCAAAGGTGCAGTTCTTCAGGCACTTCATCTGTCAATTCAGTGATGTGAAAGGTTGCTGGCTTTTCGCAGTGCTGGCACTTCATTAAGCATTATCCACGCTATTAAATTTAACTACTCAACTGACAACTTGATTTTGGTGAAAACCAGTCGGCAGGGGAGTATCAGCAAATCAAAAACCTGTTCAAAATAGAAACATCAGCCGCTAAATGACAGTCTCTGTTCCCGTAATGCGGTAATAACTGTTAGGATTCTATCAATGGGCACTACCCTGTCAAGATAGCCCAACCGCACCTTAATTATATCGTTCAACTCAACCTGCATTCCATGTCACATTCGCCAAACTTCGAAGCTTTTACCAACCTTGCCAAGGATCATGATCTGGTACCCGTCTATCGCCGGATGCTCAGCGATGGCCTAACCCCTGTCTCGGCATTCCAAAAGTTGGATGACGGAAAGGATGCCTGCCTGTTTGAAAGTGTTATCGGCGGGGAAAAAGTTGGACGCCATAGTATTCTTGCCACCAATCCTTTTATGGTCATCAATGCTTGTGGGAATGATGTCACTTTAACACGGGATGGTCAAACCGAAAGCCATCAATCTGACAACCCGCTTGATGATTTACGACAGTTAGTCGATTCCTTCAAAGCGCCTCAACTTGAAGAACTTCCCCCATTCAACGGCGGCGCTATCGGATATGCCGGATACGATGTGATACGCTATGTCGAAAATCTCCCTGACCCGCCTGAGAACGACCGTCAAATCCCGGACCTGACCTTCGGTTTCTATGATTCTCTTGTCGTTTTCGATAATGTCAACAAAACCATGTTTGTCATCGTCATGGCTCGACTCGACAAACATAATGGCGATACCCGAAAGGCCTATGACGAGGCACTTACCCGTGTGGACCAGTTGGTATCGCAACTCGCCGCTCCGACTCAACTTACGATGGCCGACATTAGCACTTCCGGTGGCACTGAAACGCTAAGCTATACGTCAAATTTCGAACAGGTTGAATTTGAAGAAGCCGTGAACAAATGTGTCGATTACATTCGAGCCGGAGATATCTTCCAGGTCGTTATCAGCCAGCGACTTGAAATGGAGCTCCAAGTTGACCCGCTAGAACTATATCGATCACTACGAGTGGTAAACCCCAGCCCGTTCATGTTCTTTCTCCGTACGGATAACGTGACACTCGTCGGAAGCTCTCCGGAAATCATGTGCCGGGTCGTTGATGGAAAAGTGACTGTGCGACCACTGGCAGGTACTCGACCTCGTGGAACCACGGAAGAAGAAGACCAACAACTAGCCGACGAACTACTGGCAGATCCTAAAGAACGCGCCGAACATGTCATGCTGGTCGACCTGGGACGCAATGATGTCGGACGTATCGCTGAGTACCGTACTGTCGAACTGTCCGACGTGATGGTCATCGAACGCTATAGCCATGTCATGCACATTACATCGAATGTCACCGGACAACTACGTGACGATAAGGATGCCTTCGACGCATTGGCAGCCTGTTTGCCAGCAGGTACCGTTTCCGGAGCGCCCAAAGTTCGAGCCATGGAAGTCATTGATGAATTAGAACGCCATCGCCGTGGGCCTTATGCAGGAGCCGTCGGATACATTGATTATGTAGGAAACATGGATACCTGCATCGCACTCCGAACCTTTGTTATTAAAAATGACAAGCTTTATGTGCAGGCCGGGGCAGGCATTGTTGCAGATAGTCAGCCTGAAATGGAGTATCAGGAAACACTGAATAAGGCTCGAGGGCTACTCAAAGCAGTTGAAATCACAGCAAAACGATCACCGTCGCACGCTTCGTGAGAAGCAATGCCTTGATCGCCGCAGTTAGACTTGATCACGCAGAGTGGTGAAGCTGATAAATCCCAAACCTAATGCACCGATGACTCCGCCAATATCCATCAGCATACTTGCTCGTGAAAACGGAATCTTGATTGCTAGATCAAGTGCAAAGACTAACAGTAGCAAAACTGCTACCGACAATCCAAAAATACACATGATTTTCGACACGTTTCTATTTCCTCGATTGGGGTAACTATCAGGTTCTATTCAGATCCGGTTTCTATTCAGTTCCGGTCTCGACAGCACAAGTCCACCAGTTTTGCTGTCGAGCAAATAGTATAATCCACGAAAATTGTTTAATGCGACAGGGATTTACTAGTTTTCATTCATAATTTACGTGTATTCTATCGTCTAATCAAAATCCCATAAGTAAAACCAACGAATTTTTATTTTACAAATAGACCAATCTTTGTGTTTCCGGCTTTAAAAACAAGTTCATCGCCATGATTGAATCAGCTTTAAATCAACAACTGCGAGAGCAAATGCCGGTGGCAAAGACGCTGGCCTACTTCGACCACGCGGCTGTCGCACCTTTACCAAATGTGGCAGCCAAGGCGATTACATCTTGGCTGGATGAAGCAACAAACCAGGGAGACCTCTACTGGCCCAAATGGGCAAAACGAGTCGAAATGATTCGACGCAATGCCGCCAAACTGATTGGAGCCAGTTCGGATGAGATCGCACTCACCCCTAACACCTCTACCGGTATCAATTTCGTTGCTGAAGGCTTCCCCTGGGAGGACGGTGAAAATATTGTCACTTTCGCAAACGAATTTCCTTCCAATTTATATCCCTGGATGAACCTGCAATCACGTGGCGTAAACACAAGGGTTGTTCAGGTGGAACAGGGTGTCGCTGATATCAATCGTCTGTTCGAAGCTTGTGACGAGCAAACTCGACTCATCTCGCTAAGTTGGGTTTCTTTTTCCAGCGGCTACCGATTTACCAACGAGCAACTCCACGCAATTGTTCAGGAAGCTCACCGTCGAGATATCTATGTCATGCTGGATGCAATCCAGGGACTGGGAATATTCCCCCTCGACGTCGCTAAGCTGGAAATCGATTTTTTAGCCGCTGATGGGCACAAGTGGATGTTAGGCCCCGAAGGTGCTGGCCTGTTCTATATCCGCCAACAACACCTTGACCTGTTGAGACCGTTAATGGTCGGCTGGCACTCTGTGGCCAACCCCTTTGATTTTAGTAAAATCGACTGGAAGCCGCGACAACAGGCTGCACGCTATGAAGGTGGCACACAAAACATGGTCGGAACTCTGGGCTATGGAGCTAGTCTTGAACTCCTGCAAAAACTCGGCGTTAGTACCACCGCCTCCCCTGTTGCTGATCAAATCCTTGCCTATACACAATTCGCACAGTCTGAGCTAAAAAAACTTGGTGCCGAAATTCATGGCTCCTCTGCGGCAGAACATCTCAGTGGTATCACTTCGTTCACCATCCCAAACGTGGAATTAGCTCAACTGCGTTCACAATGTATGGATGTCGGAGTTGTGCTAAGTCACCGAGATGGCCGTTTGCGTATTAGTCCTCACGCATATAACAATCAGGAGGATCTGGACCGCTTGCTAAGCTTAATTCGGACTTGTATCAGATAGGATGTGGGGAGAGCTAACCCGCGTTTCTCTGATAAGACTCTTTTATCGGCTTCCTAAGCTCTCCTAGTCGTCATAATCGTTACAACCAAATAGCTGAATGTTGTAACGCGTCGTTCCCCATTCGAACTCTTAGACAGACTACAACCGAAACGTCGATAAGTGCTGTATCGAACTTGCTGCAACACGTGATAACTCTCTAATTCCAACGCTCGACAGTTATTACGTATCTCATCCCTTGATTATCTGAACTGTTTGCGTGTCACTCACCCCACAAATCCTTCTTTCGATCAACCTCCCGACCCGTCAGACGGTTCAAGAGGGCTATGTGCAGGCACGAGATACAATCAGAGATCGCTTATTGCGGGAGCTTGAGAAAAACGGATTCGCCGCCACTTGGATCGTCCACGACCATCAACTGCAGGATACTTATGAACTCTTGCAACAAGCAGATTCTCCTCAGGAATTCTCAGTTTTTGTGGATACAACCAACAACTCGACTCAGCGAACAACACTTAGCTCTCAATTAACAAATCTGATGGAGCGCAGTCGAAATATGGGAGTGCGAGTAACAACCCTAAGCGTCAATCAACGGATTGACGAAAGCAATCTAAATCTTCTCGTGCGCAATAAAATCTCACTGGTAAACTACTTTTGTGGAACCCGAAGAAACTTGCGGTCTGTCAAATCACTAGAACCAAGCTCGTTAAGATTCGGAATCTGGGAAGTACCTGCTCCGCTTCAATGGGTACAACAACTATCCAATCCTGTACGTGAACTGGTACTGAAGTCCGTCATCAGATTCAAAAGTAAACGCCCGTTGCAGCACATTCAAATCGACATCCAATCGATGCTCGAGAACAAGACTCCGGTAACGAAGTTTGCCAAACTTCTACAGGCCTTCCAGAGAATGCGTCGACAGGGGAGAATCGACGTCACTCCACTTCGTTCATCGGTGACACTTCTGCGGCAACTACAGATACGTGAGTCGACTCATCTACCGGCCGCCTAGAGTGCGTTAGGGGTTCAGGCCATTAGCCCGACATCTTGACTCGCAAGTCTGCAATGATCTCCTGAGGCACAAAGCGNGCAAGCATATCATCATCCGAGAACTGAGCAATCTGTTTGATTAGCGAACTTGANACGTGAGCGAATTCCTCGTCAGCCATCAAAAAGACGGTCTCGATCCCCGGTGCTAACTGGCGGTTCGCCATCATCATGGTAAATTCACCGGCAATGTCGGTTAAGGGACGAACNCCTCGAACCATGACNCGAGAATTTTGNCGATGGACAAAATCGACCGCCAAACCGTCGAATGTCTCGACCACCACATTNNCCCAACGCGAAGTGACTCNTGACACCAGTTCTTTTCTCTCTTCCGGTGAAAAAAGTGATTTCTTCTCCACATTGATACCAATACCTACAACCAACGTGTCGAACATTTTACTAGATCGTTCGATTACATTGAGGTGCCCCAGTGTGATGGGGTCAAAGGAACCGGTATAAACTGCAATTTGACTCATTGGTAACGATTTGGATGAATGAATATCGATGACGACTCAAGGTCTCTAACAACCATCATAGTAATCACAGAGACAAAGTACAGATGAGTCCTACGGTTGATATTTCAATGTCCGAATGATTCCTCAAGACTCATTGAAACGTTTAACCTATAATTTGGTTGGTATCGAGCTGTTTATCACAGCTCATTGAACCACGCTATCACCTTTTCTCCTACCGTCATCATGCCCAACCTCCAGGAAGACCTACTGCCTGATCATCTACGAGATGATTCAGATGCGACAGCTAATCGGTTGGGGAATGACCACCTACACGAAGAGGAGTCACGCCGCAGCTTGACGGATTTGATTGTGGGTGCCGGAGCGGTCGGCATTTCAACTTTTGTCCATGCAGGCATTCTGATCATCCTCGGATTTTTCACCCTAACTCCTCAGATTCTGGAATCGTTCAATCTNGTTGTNGTTGAACCTATTCCGGAGGTTCTTGAACGTCCCGAAGAATTGGTAACGATCGAACTGGAAGAAAACATTGATCCGGCGACTGAACTTACTAACTCGCAACAGTCATCCACCATCGCCGGAATTCCGAATGCCGAGGGAGTCGGGCAGTTCTCGGATCCTACATTTGATACGAATGTCATCAAAGATTCAGCNGAAGAAACCGGAGTGGAAATGGCCGATCTCACCGTGCCTGCCAGTCTACAGGAAAGTCTGATGACAAACATTCCGCTTGGCTCCTATGGCGATCCTCGGGAAATTGTGGACAACCTGGAGCAGGCAATCGACCGTATCACTCAGGAAATCGTTTTTATGCTCGAGGAGGGTGATGTTCTGGTCGTCTGGCTGTTCGATCAATCTGAGAGTATGCGTAATGATCAAAAAGAAATTCGTGAACGTATCAATAAAGTCTATTCGGAACTGGGACTTGCTGATACTGCAGACGGTGATCATTTATTAACAGCCATCACGAGCTATGGCGCAAACTACTTCAAACACACNAAGAAACCTACTTCAGATCTTGAGTTAATACGTCGAGCGATCAATGAAGTCCCGATAGACCCGTCTGGCTATGAGATCATGTGTCCGGCCATCACGAGAGCCATTAATGACCATGAGTCATATCGTGCAAGAGGAAAACGTCAGATGGCATTGATTGTTGTTACTGACGAAAGCGGTGAACCCGAAAACAATTTGCCCACATTAGAAATGGCCGTGGCGACTGCCAAAGAAATGAATTGCCGAACCTACTTCCTGGGACGCGAAGCAGTTTTCGGTTACCCACATGCCTACATGAATTGGCGGCACCCGCAAACTGGGGTCAATCATTGGCTACAAGTGGACCGAGGACCAGAAACTGCCTTTGTCGAACAATTGCAAACTAACGGATTTCGAAGACGACGCGATGCATTTTCAAGTGGCTTCGGGCCTTATGAACAATGCCGAATTGCCCGTGAATCCGGAGGTATCTTTTTTATGCTTCCTACAATTGAGAAGGAACTTGTCGGTGGTGAGGCTGATAAACGGCGGTATGAGCTAAACGCCATGAAACCTTACCTTCCCGACTTGGACAGCCGGCAAAAGCAGTTAGCGATGCGTAAAGACTACCCACTTCGCTCCTTTATCTGGCAGGTTATCGTTGATCTGAACCCACTCAATGAGGAAACCGCACAGATCATTGAACTGGATCTGACGTTTCCGCGGGAACCTGATAGGTTTCTGGTGCGTGCCCGTCAGGAGCAGGAAAAAGCCAAAATTTACATTAACTATCTGGCGAACACACAGGCGTTACTTGAAGAAGCTTATCCATTTCGTGAAGACGAACTCAATGCTCGCTGGCAAGCCAACTACGACCTGATCTACGCTCAGCTCATCGCATATCAGGCTCGAGTATATGAATACGGGGCGGCACTTGAAACATTCATTCGCAATCCAAAACAAGTTCCGCAAATGATGCCACCTAACCGAAGATTGATACGCTGGGATTTAAGAAATCGTCTCAAACTTTCAGCGGAAGAAGTAAGTCGACCATACATTAACCGAGCTTCAGAGTTGTTTGAGAAAGTGATTGAGCTCCATCCGGGAACTCCCTGGGCTGAACGCGCGTCTGAAGAAATAAAAAGAGGCTTTGGATTGGAGGTAATGCCCGTTTATCGGGCCCCTCCGCGACCTACGCCTAATGCTCCACGAATCCCGATACCGAAACTGTAAATAGATCGAATTAGTCCGAATTGCTAAAACTGGCCTCCTAGCTACTTTTTCAAATGAGTTAACCGTGTCCCCAATGCTCCTCTACTTGCTCGCGATGTTCGTCATGCCTTTGGCATGCTCTCCGATCATTGTTCGACAACGTGGGAAAACACGTCAAATCACCCTTCTTGGCATCCTTATCTTAGGAGGATCGGCTGCCGCGTATTTCCTTTCCAAAGACGAGCAGATCACGGAATATCACCCCCCCAAAGTTGAACAAAATATACGTCAGGC
This sequence comes from Planctomycetaceae bacterium, assembly GCA_002705165.1. GTDB lineage: Bacteria > Planctomycetota > Planctomycetia > Pirellulales > Pirellulaceae > UBA721. Next base: position 24,726 of record PAJC01000030.1, read on the forward strand.
CACAACGGATCAGCAACTGCAGACGGCGACCCCAAAGCTCACCGACCATAAAGGCTATGTCGGAGCACAGGTCTGTGCGAAATGTCACAAGGAAGAGCACAAATCATGGCACTCATCCTATCACCGCACCATGACACAAATCGCTTCTCCGGAAACCATCAAAGCTGACTTTGATGGGCAAGAGATGAAACTAGGAAATACGACTTACAAGATCTATCGCAAAGGTGACGAATACTGGGTACGTGGGCACGACCCGGAATGGGAAGCCCGGCAGTTGCCTACCGAAATTCGTAATCATCCAAATCCACAGATGGCAGACAAACGAATCGTGATGGTGACAGGTTCTCACAAGATGCACATGTTCTGGATGTCCTGGAAACACTCTGACGAACAGGCTAATCAGGACGAACTTGAGAACAACTCCCTGTGGCTGTTCCCGTGGGTCTACATGATCGAGCAAGAGAAATGGATTCCCTACGAAGATTCCTTCATCGCAGATCCACAATTCGGTCGTCCGGCTACTGTCTGGAATCAATCATGCATCGCCTGTCATGCTGTTGCCGGGCAACCACATCATGAACCCAAAGATGATCGCTTTGCAATTGAGTTTCACTCGAATATTGCAGACTTTGGAATTTCATGCGAAGCATGTCACGGTCCTGGAAAACCGCATGTCGAAAAACATCAAACGCTACTCAACACCAATGTCGACGTGGAACTGTCCGGCACGCCAGACAACACAATCATTAATCCGGAACGCCTTGGCAAGGAGCAACAAGCTCAGGTTTGTGGTCAGTGTCACAGCCTCTTCGAATCCAACCATCCGGAATCATTTCTGGCGGATGGTCTAGATTACCAACCGGGGAATGACTTACTGGCAAATCGAAAAATGATTCACCACAAAGATACGGATCCCAGCCTGCTCTACTACAACATGTTTTGGAATGACGGCACGATGCGAATCGGAGGTCGCGAATACACAAGTCTGGTTCAAAGTAAGTGTTATACGCATGGTGAAATGACTTGCCTCAGTTGCCACAGCCTGCATTCTATGGAAGAGCCAAGTAAGCAACTAGGCCTTAACATGAATACGGATCAGGCCTGCATCCAATGCCATCAAGAGCCTCAATATACGACGCAATTAGCCAATCACACACACCACCAGCTCAATTCCGAGGGTAGTCGATGCCTCAACTGCCATATGCCTCACACGTCCTATGCTTTGATGAGAGGTATCCGAAGCCACCGAATTGACTCTCCTATGATCCGTTCCAACAAAAAGAATGAAAAACCCAATGCCTGTAATCTGTGCCACCTAGATAAAACCATGCAGTGGACAGCGGATAATCTAAGCGAATGGTATGGACACCCTGAAGTGGAACTGGACGAACAGCATCAAAACGTTGCCTCCAGTCTTGTCTGGTTGCTACAGGGTAATGCTGTGCAAAGAACTTTGGCCGCTTGGCATATGAGTTGGGAACCTACATTTGAAACGTCTGCAACTAATTGGCGTTTGCCTTTTATGATTCAATTGCTAAACGACGACTATGCAGCAACCAGATACGTAACCTGGCAGTCGCTAATGCGGCTGCCAGAATATCAGCTGCTTCAAGACGATGAAGCCAAATATGAATTTGTTTCACCAGCACCTGAGAGGCTTGCTATTCAGCAGGCGTTGATGAATAGCTGGAATCACAAAATGGGGGATTTGCCACTCAGTAACCCACACTTACTCTTTACCCCCAATGAAACCTCTCAACTCAATTCGGCCGCGTTAATCAGGTTGATTCAGAACCGGGATAACACATCGATCTTAATGAGTGAATAAAGATATCGATGCCAGGTCTTTAGCGTTGATAAATAGGTAGAAACGCATTATCCAGCTGCATCATGATTAGATTGCAAGCCGTCACATAGATGGGGCCAATATTCCCAGTCCAACTTCCATTCTCTGCTTGCTCGTTGGCAATCCGGGCATACAACTGATCCCGGAATGGAGCCCAATCTTTTAGACCCTGTCGATAAACGACCTGGGCATAGTAAAGGTATGTGTAGTGCCAGTGACCAAACGAGCGAGCACCGCCTGAAATGTTGTGCAGGTTCTTCTTTGAGTAGGCCAGCATTTCAGGAACATGTTTACTATCGTAGTCTCCGGCATTGTAGAGGCATGCCAATGACGCAGCCGTAATTGCTGGACGCGATGAACCACGATTTCGTGAACTATAGGAAATCCCTCCGTCAGGATTCTTACAGCCATAAATATAATCCTTCGCTTTATCAATGACCTGCTTGGATACGGGAATACCGGCGTTACGGCACCCTCGCAAACCTTGAACCTGAGTGATGGTTGTTGAACCCTCATCAAAGTTATTGCCGTCTTTCGCACTTACATAGCCCCAACCACCCGATGGTGTTTGAGCATTAGCGCTAAATTCAGCAGCCTTTTTGAGAATTTCGATGAGCTCTTCTCGTCGCTCCAAATCCTCCTCTTCCCCCAGAACCTGTGAGAGGAATAGCATGGAAAATCCATGACCATAGGTATAACGATTGTCCGAGAGTGGATCCCCAATCAAACCATTACTACGACACTTTGTGGTGATGTAATCGACACTTTTACGAATCGCTCGGGCATAGGGCCCCTGAGTTGTTGTCGAGCCAGAGCAGATTAGCGCGGTTCCGGCAAGGGCTGTCATCGCGGTCGGATAAGTACCGGCAGTCCAGTGCCCCAGCGAAGACTGGCTTCTCACAATCCAGTCCAATCCTTTCTTGATACTGATCTTCCACTCGGGACGAATTTTTGCGGCTTTGACATNNGGGGCCATCTTCGCCAACGTGAGGCCAGCGACCGGCAAGCCTAGTGCTACGCTCATTGACTTTAATGCCTGACGTCGTCCCGTNTTTTCTGCTTGNATTGTCATTACCATTCTCCCGGAATTTTCACCACCTGTGTGCATGGTCTCTTTTCGCGACAATTCGTCGCGGCTGCAATGCTAATTCTAACGTAAATACTGAGATTGCAATCAAGATGAACTCGGCAACTAATCAGAAATCCTTAATCTTCCTGATAATCTAAAAGCCGCTTAATCATACCGTCCAGATCATGTTGCTTTGCCTCGACCGTCGGTTCGAGGCCCAAACTCCGCATCATCTCGCTGGTAACGGGACTAATACTGACCGATTTAACTCCCTCCAGATACGGCCCCAACAAAGCAATCGATGAACGAGCAATCGCCGAGCTGGTAAAGGTCACCCAATCGATCCCCTGCTCCATGGCTTCCCTTGTGGAGGGAGACAATGTTTGTACATCTTGACTCCGATAAACAACAACCTGCTGCACATCAGCGCCGGCCTTGTTCAAGCCTGCTCGCAAAACATCGCGGCCACGACTGGCTCTGATAAGTAACACCGTTTGGTCTTTTACGCGTGGCCTCAGTGCATCGACCATCGATTCAGCCCGATATTCCCGAGGGAGCAAATCAGCCCTTAAATTGAAGTCCTGCAAGGCAGCAGCCGTCCCCGGCCCCATGGCTGCGAGTTTTGCCTGAGCCAGATGACGAGCGTCATATCCCAAAGCCAACAGTCGATTCAAAAAGTAGCGAACTCCGTTTCCACTGGAAAAAACGATCCAGTTAACGTCCGCTACCGTCGCGATNACCTCATCCAGAGCTTCATAAGTTTCCGGCGGTAAGATTTCAATCGCTGGCTGCAAAACAACCTCGGCACCAAGCTGAGCAAGTTGTTGCACCAATTCGTCGGCCTGTTCNGCAGCACGAGTCACAAGGATTCGTTGACCAAATAATGGTCGCTGTTCAAACCATGAGTTCAGTTCCGTATCCCGCACAACATCACCAATAATCACAATAGCCGGGGGGCGTATTCGGTTCTCGCCATCNAAAAAATGGGNGACTTCATCTAANGTACACTTTACTGTAACTTGTTCGGGGCAGCTAATTTTTCTTATGATNGCAACCGGTGTATTGTGCGGCATCCCATTTTCCAACAGTGCACNTGTCCAACTACGAGATGTGGTGACTCCCATATAAAAAACAAGTGTTCCGGGGAATTTAGCTAACGCTTCGAAATCCAGCGAAGATTCTCCTTTACCACCTCGTTCATGCCCCGTAATAAGAGCCACTGCGGAAGCTTTTTCGCGATGAGTTAACGGAATCCCCGCACACGTACCTGATGCCAATGCCGCGGTAATACCAGGCACGATTTCATAGCCGATGCCGGCCTTTTCAAAGGCCGACGCCTCTTCAGCTGCCCGCGCAAAGATAGCCGGATCACCACCTTTTAATCGCACTACGCGCAAACCCTGTTTCGCTAACCGAATGCACTCCGCATTAATATCATCCTGATTCCAAAGTTTACCGGCNCCATGCCTTCCCATGCAAATACATTCCACATCAGCACTAACGTGTTGCAGTATGTGAGGATTCACTAAGTAATCGTAGAGAACAATCTCTNCCAGTTTTAAGCACTGAATCGCTCGTAATGTGATGTAAGATGGGTCTCCAGGCCCAGCACCTACCAGATACACAAATCCTTCAGATGATGTATCCTGAGTCATAGTATTATTAACACGTATTGAATCACTTTGCTGCCTAATTGAGAGGGCTTCTTCGATTGGAACCTGCCACCGGCAAATCTGCAAGTAACCAGCTTTCAAGCGCTAGAAATTATGCCGGTGGTTTTTCTCGCCAAAAACGTCGTGAATTGCAAAACCAATTTGAAACCGGCTTACAATGGCTCGAACAAGAGCCTCCTGACTACGATCATGCCCTGAAACTGTTTGCCAGTTGTATGAAAGCCGATCCCATGGGTGCTGTCTATACCTATGAGTTTTTACAAACACTCGAGGCGGGCTACCAAAAAGGACTGTATTGCCATGGCTGGCGGCAACGCCGGCGCAATCAAAAGCTGGTTAAACGCATCACCGATTTGGGAGCGGAAGAACAATGGCACGAGATACTAAATCGAGCTCCTGAAACGCTTTACCACAATGCGCGAAACGAACGTCTTTTGCTGGAGCTTGCCTTTGCCGCTCAGACAATTAATGCCGCCGAAACACAATGGGTCTATCTTGAATTCGCGTTAAAGTACTTTGCCGGGTCGGCGGATGTCCATGTACAAATCATACATGCCTTTTATCAATCAGGGCGATATGATGATGCAAATGATCATATCTTCAACCTAATTAAAATCGCAGACGACTCGGTAATACAAAAAGTACTGCGTGCCTTACCTAGTGTCATTACCCAGCAATTTCCTGCCGTTGAAGCGGTTGCCGAAGCAGAAACACTACGAACCTTAGCCAAACAGGCCGTTACTCAACACGACTATTGGTTGAAGCTATGTGAAATACTAGAAGACCTAAACCTCTACGGTCAGGCAATCGACGCTTGTCAGCAGGCCACCAAGTTATTAGGTAATCCATCAGAGTGGACACAACGCATACTCGACCTGAGGCTACATCAGGCAGAATCCCGACTGGCATTTCACGAAGAACTTAAAGCTTCCGAAGAACTTCTCGGTCAACTACAGCACGAAGTCTGGAGAGTTCGGACTGAGTACTACCAAACGTTAGCAGCACAATACCCGGCCAGACCTTTACTCTCCATTCAACTTGGTTGGTGCCTGGTTGGTACGGGAAATTGGTACGAAGCCATCAAGGTTTTTGACCAGTTGCAACAAACGAAGGCCGTAAAGAATCCTGACAAACTTGCGTTGCTGTTGGGGCTTGCAGAATCCCAACAGGCAGTCAGACGATTCGAGGAAGCGTTGGCAACCTATAGCCAATTACAGTCGGCTATAGATATCTCTAAATCCGAGGAGGAAAACCTCGATAAATGGATGCGTGATGAGATTCCCGGTTTTCATCGGCAATCTTTTATTGAGCGGTCCTTAAAACGTATAAAAACGCTGGCAAATTCCATGAATTCACCACCTAGTTCGGAAATACTGCCAACCAACAGAAAAAAGTAGACTTTCTAAGGCGAACTAACTAAATCAGCGCCTAGACAAACCAGATTATTTAGGCGATAAAAGTAGTTCCGACCCTGTTGAACAGGCCCCTTAGTGGGTGGTTAAAAACTGGATCTCAGCGTCGGTCAGGACATTCAGAATCCTATCCAAACTCGTTGCAGGCTGCAAAAAACAGGAACACCATGCCGAATACCGCAAGTGCAAAGAAACGACTTCGTCAAAACGAAACCGCTAGAATACGTAACCGTGCACAGCGATCGGATCTAAGAACCTCCGTTCGTCGTGTCAATGAAGCCATTGATGCGTACGCNACAGCACGTTCTGATGGNGGCGACGCCGATGCCGCATTGGCAACCGTTAANGAAGCCTACGTAACCGTTCAAAAAAAGCTGGANCGTGCNGGGGCATCGAACCTTATTCACCGAAACAAAGCAGCNCGTACAAAATCACGNCTNCAGGCTCGCATCAANAAAGCTAAAGCTTAGNCCACTGCTTGCTAAGATTCCCTCCGGGNAATCCAAAAACTATAGACGAAGATGAATGTATCTTCGGATCGAGATTAGAACCCCACTGATTCCAGTGGGGTTTTTTTTGCGCACACTTTCAACTCAAGGCCTGCATTTTAAAGGCTCACTACATCTGTTCGATTGAAAACTTGTTCGACCAAAGCCTCGAGATTGGAAAAATAGAAGGACGCATTTAAATTCCCTTAAATCTTTTGCTTTTCTGAGTTGTCATTTCCTTACTTTGGCAATAAATGCCTGTAGAAACCTACTAATTTTCTTCGAAAGGGAAACACAATGAAAAAATTATTTCTTTGCTTGGCCGTACTCGGCCTTAGCGTGGCTCAACTAAACGCAGCCGAAAAAGCCCCCACTAAGAACATTGTTGAAACTGCGGTTGCCGCAGGAAGTTTCAACACNCTCGCAGCAGCTTTGAAGGCTGGAGGCTTAATCGAGGCTCTAAGCTCCGATGGNCCATTCACTGTATTTGCACCTACGGACGAAGCATTCGCNAAGTTGCCGGAGGGTACNCTGGAAGATTTGCTCAAGCCCGAAAANAAAGACAAGCTTGTTGCGATCCTGAAATATCACGTAGTTTCTGGAGCAGTTCCGGCCTCCAAGGTCGTCAAGCTTAAAGAAGCCAAGACGCTTGGCGGTAAAAAAGTAACTATCAAAAGTGGCAAAGCTGTTTATGTCAACAAGNCGAAAGTCGTGAAAACAGACATTCGAACAAGCAACGGAATCATCCATGTCATTGACACTGTGTTGATCCCATAAGCTAGTCTTGGCATCTCTGTAGTANATTATTGGCGTACAGAGATGCCAAGNATTTTATGTGGGAGAAGAGAAATGATTCANAAACGCGANGAATTTTACAACTTATTTGAACACATGCTGNAACATGGCACTGGAGATTCATTCCAACCTGAATNTAAGCCNTCACCAACGAATGCCCCACCCGGCAGNAACTACAAAATTGAAGTGTTGATGAAGAGATTAGAGTCTGGTGAAGATCTATGGAATAATATGGATCGAGATGATTTTGAGGGGCTGATCGCTCCCATCAAGCCGTCCAGGCCCTAGGATATAGAATCACCCATGACCACTCCAAGTACCACTTCTCCGAGTAGAAACAGCGTCAGTCTTAAAATAGCTGGTTTCTACAATTTAGTTTTTGGGACAGTTGTAATACTGTTTCCTAGTCTGCTCTTCAACCTATGTAACATTGACCAGCCACGGTATCCCGAGATTTGGCAGTGTGTAGGCATGATCGTTGGGGTCTATGGTGTCGGCTATTTAATCGCGGCTAGAAATCCCCAGAGGCATTGGCCCATTGTTCTGGTGGGACTGCTCGGTAAGCTTTTTGGGCCAGTCGGCTTTCTATANTCGGCCGTCAACGGTGTTCTGCCATGGTCTTTCGGAATCCTCATCGTTTTCAATGACTTGATTTGGTGGCTCCCGTTCGGAAAAATTCTAGCAGAGGCTTTCCGNGAATCGAATCTNAGCGAANCCCCGGAANACAAAGAGTTTCATCAGGTCGTCGCTACCTTTCAATCCTTTCAAGGTCGTACGATGACCGAGTTGTCATGGAGACAACCAACNTTAGTCATTTTTCTACGGCATTTTGGGTGCACATTCTGCAGAGAAACTCTGCACATGCTTGCTCAGCAACGCGACAAGATTGAGAAACTTGGGCTTTCCATTGCCATTGTTCATATGAGCGACAAGCAGGATGGCCGCAACGAGTTAGACCGGTACGACTTACGTTCCGTGGAAATATTTAGCGACCCTTCCTGTGAAATATACGGGGCTTGNAAAATCGGTCGGGCGACTTATCGCGACATNTTCAATCTAAAGAGCTTANGAAAAGCTTTCTCAACAGCCTTTCTTCAAAGATATGGGATTGGCAAGGTCGCCGGAGACGTATTTCGACTAGCTGGTGCTGCTGTGATNCATCAGGGAAAAGTCATTGGAGATACCAGACCAAAAGTCCCTTCCGACAGGCTGAACTTCTTGCACTTGGCTGAGCAACACAGCTTGAAAAAAAAATCGGGCATCCCCTATCTAGAGTTTCCAAGCCTTGAGCTCTCTTAAACATAAGGTGTTCTCAGAATGAACCATCTTCCTTCGAAAGACCGTAGTCCCATGAATTGTGTTATCGCAGGTGGATCAAGAGGAATCGGNAGGAGTATCGTAGATCATCTTACAAGCATGGGTGCTCACGTGACTGTCATCTCACGAGAATCTGGTGGGGTGGATGGAANTCAAAANGTGACNCATGTCCCTCATGATTTCTCTAAACCCGGCCTAGATAGCAGCAAACTCCCTGAACGGATCGATAGTGTCGCTTACTTGCCAGGTTCCATAAACTTAAAGCCCATTAGTCGTTTGACGCTAGAGGATTTTTCAAGGGATCTGCAGCTCAATCTNTTGGGTGCGGTCGAATTGATTCAAGCATGCCTCCCAGGATTGAAACGCAGCAGCTTCCGGAGTAGAAATATCCTTTTGTTCAGTACGGTAGCGGCCAAGATCGGAATGCCGTTTCATGCTTCGACGGTAGCTAGCAAATCGGCGGTGGAAGGGTTAACCAAATCGTTAGCAGCAGAACTGAGTCCTCAAATACGAGTAAACTGTATCGCCCCTGCGATGACTAAAACTGATCTCTCAGCCTCATTCATAACAACGCCCGACAAAGAAAATGCGNTAGCAAAAAAATATCCTCTGAAGCGTCTTGGATGTATTGAGGACATTTCTGGAGCGGCGATGTTCCTAATGACAGAAGATTCGGATTGGCTCACCGGTCAAATAATTTCCGTTGATGGTGGACTATCGTCTTTAAGGATATGAGTGGTTGGTCAATCGACTGAGCAAGCCTATACTCAGAATTAAACCGACTAACCTCTCTTGCTACTATCTCTNATGAATACTGAAAAACCTTCTCACTACGATGCCTTGTTATTTGTCTCTTTTGGTGGACCCGAAGGGCGTGAAGACGTTTTACCTTTTCTGGAAAACGTCCTTCGAGGAAAACCTGTACCCCGAGAACGNATGCTTGAAGTCGCGGAACACTATTATCACTTTGATGGTGTTAGTCCCATCAATGGNCAAAACAGAAAGCTTATCAATGCCGTGAAAAGGGAGTTGGAAGATCAACAAATCCAACTTCCTATTTATTGGGGCAATCGCAACTGGCACCCAATGCTTAATGACACACTGGAAGAAATGCAAAANGACGGTGTCAAANGAGCGNTGGTATTCATCACNTCGGCATATAGTTCATACTCNGGGTGTCGGCAGTACAGAGAAAATATAGAAGAGGCNAAATCAACGCTGGCTGANGANATCCCAGAGACTGACAAGATACGNGTATTTTATAATCACCCAGGCTTCGTAAATACGATTGCTAATTTNTTAATTGAATCGCTCAATAAATTCGACGAGTCAGCTCGGGAAAAAGCCACGATTCTTTTCACCGCCCACAGCATTCCCGANAGTATGGCNGCCAACTGTTCCTATGCATCGCAACTCAACGAAACTGCGCGCTTAGTGATGCAAGAGGTTGGGGAAAATCCCTGGCATTTGGTTTATCAAAGTCGCAGTGGAGCTCCATCCCAACCATGGTTGGAACCTGACGTGTGCGACTTTATCGAGACCTTAAACGCCAAGGAAAGCCCCAGTCATTTAGCTGTCGTTCCGATCGGCTTTATCTCCGACCATATGGAAGTGATGTTTGACTTAGACATCGAAGCCAAGGAAATGTGTGAAGAACTGAACATTAATATGGTTCGCGTACCTACTGTCGGCACAAGCCCTCAATTCGTAAAGATGATCGTTGAACTGATCCGGGAGCGCACAGAAAACATCGAAAAACGATCATTAGGCGATAGGGGCCCAAGTCATGATGTATGTCCTATCGACTGTTGTTTGTACACGCCAAAGAGACCTCCTATTCAGGGTCGACCGGGCGGCAGGTAACTTCTTTGAGGAAATACACTACTCTGAACAGCCCGATTCCAAAGACCAGAGTTAAGCTCAGTTCAACCAGAATACTTATTCCCATTGAGGCGGCAAAAGAAAAATCCAACTCCAGCAATGCCCACTGGTATAGATAGTTTGGAAGCCAGGCTAACAAGTGAGGTGTCATCAGAAGCACCAAGATGACTTTAAACCGTGAAGCGTCGGGTTTACTCAGAATCTTTCCAGAACATGCCCATAAAACTATCAGAATCAATGTGTAGGGAATGAGGGTAATCGCTGAATCGGTAAGGGTCTGTAGGAAGCTCAAATTGCTATATCTCCTGACGATCTTTTAGAAACTTAGTGGCGGCTTGACGGCCACTAGCGAAAGCATTGTTAATGCTGGGTGTGGAACTGTAATCTCCACAAACGATATAATCCATATCCTCTAAATTTGCGTTTAGACCGTAATCCGGCAAAGCGTTAAGAATTCGCATGAATTCAATCTCTTCCCAATCATTCACCTGGCTGCCAAATAATTCGACAAGTTCGTTTAACGTACCTCCTCTAATCTCGGGATTGGCATAATCAAATTGGGGGTCAAGGTTGACCGAAATCAAAACCTTATCTGGCGGCGCGTAATTTGGTTGAATACTGGTAGGTAGACAAATCGTTCTTACGATTTTGTGATCCGTTTTTGCGTTGAGTCTTAATGCCGGTAAATCAAAGGGGGAGGAATCTGCTGCAAAATAAACACAGGCCGAAGAGCGCTCGTTAACAGGCAATCGAAAATTCATCAAACGACACACTATCTCCTGTGGTAATGCCAAAATCACCTTTTTGGCTTCCATCAACTCACCCGATGAGAGTTCCAAACGATTACCATTGATCGCAACAACAGATGTTTCTAGGCGTATCCGCTCTTTCGATAACTTGCCTGCNAGTGCATCCGGAAGAGCNTGCATTCCATGGGCCGGTAATCCGCCCCAACCTGCGGAAAAAAACTTCAGTAACTCAAAAAAATGATCAAGAGGGACACGAAGGTCATAGTCAAGAAAAACGGAACCCCAAAATGGTCGCAGGAACTCCTCCAGAAATCGTTCAGAAAACAAGTTTCGCAGGTATTGATCCGTGGACGCCTGCATGGCGACACCGCTTGGTAAAGCTTTGGCCTTGGAGGATCTCCATAACCTCCATTTATCCCGAAAAGAACCAATATCCGAAAGNAGAAGTTTGGTCGCTGTTCTCAGTTGTCGCGAACTCTTAAATGGATCGAATACTTCCCTNACCCCCCTATCGGTATCAATTAAAGCCCCGGAAAGAAACCGCTGGTAACCAAGATCTTTTTCGCTGACTACGGAAAACACCTCGTCATACGAATCAAGTAAAATCTGGAATCCGCGATCAAGAATGAAACCATCGGAAATACTACTACTGCATCTGCCACCAACGAANGCGTTCTTCTCCAGAATAAGATAGTCCACTCCCGCAGTTTCAAGTTCNAAGGCACAACGTAATCCGCTAATTCCGGCGCCAACGATTACAACATCATGCATTGGCAACTCCCCGGCTTAAACTCTTGTAGTTTTCGATATAATTTTTAACCTTGTACTTCCGTGCAGTATTCTCACTGGTCATGTAGCGGACTTTGCCGAATATAGGCCTTTCAGGTCCCCAAGCTCTATCAAAGCGACCTAAACACCAAAAAATACCTGAGTAAGAATTAGGGTTGCGCCCATCTAGTGCGTATTTATTATTTAGTTCAATCATGGTGGCTAGAGCTGCTTCAGGAGACTCTGACCAATGAAGTATTTTTTTCCCCCAAAGCATACGTAAGTAATTGTGAATCATTCCGTCTAACCTCAGTTGATTTTGAGCGGCATTCCACAATGGATCATGGGTCAAGGCCTGATCAAACTCATCAAGGGAATAGAGATACGGCCGAGAATCGACACGATGTTTATTTAGCGTAGCTAAACTCCATTCTGGAAGCGTATCGAAACTTGCATAATTTGGATCGTTTGCACAACGGTTGAAGCCAATCTCCCGCCATGTAATCAACTGATCTAGGAACGCTTCAGCAGGCTCGGACATTCTCCACCAGCCTGCGCGACGTCCATCCACCTTAGAGGAAGTCAGGCTATCCGGAGTCCTGTCTTCTCGCGCTAAAATATCGCCTACTATTTCATGTGTGGATATATGTCCAAAGTGAAGATAAGGCGACAAGCAGCTTGTCGCACTCTGATCGACCTGATTACGTAACACATGATAGCCACTCAAACGCTGATTTTTAAAAATTTCCCAATGCTCAATCGCCGCCTGCCGTCCTCCGACATATTGTGCCACAGGAGTCTGAAAATGGGTAGAAACAGATTGCATCCAGTTAGCCTGTCCCGCCAATAAAACACCTTCGGAAGAGGGCCATCTCTCGGTAAGGCCTTCTTCCAGAGGCTTCAGTGGTGGTAACGCAAGATGCGACGAGGGAGTGGGTGAAGGAGATTGCCCGAGCCATAAAGGCAGAACTTTTTGACAGTGACGACGAAACGAATAAGCAGTCGTAAACAGTCTAGGCTCATCTCGCATTGGCAAAATCCCGTTAGAATCAACAGCTTCTGCCTGGCACGGAACCGATCGGCCTAATATCTTCAATAGCTTGGGAATAAAGAAGCATGGGAAATCATCAGTTACAACAATGCAGGCATCCTTCGAGAAAGCTTTTAACATGCCATTTTGAGGATGATGATCTGATTCAACAAAGGGGTAGTAAGAAAGGGGCAGCTTAGCCGATGCAGCAAGGTTATCCTGCATACCTTGCATAACAAAGTGATGAAATCTAGGACTTGACCAGCGATAGCCCTTCGCCAATGATTCAACAACCAAAAGAGGCTTGTTCAGGCGAACTGCATGAGCAATCGCCCTATCAAGCGAGTAGTTGTAGGCCAAACGCCTATTCGCAACCATCCAATAAAGAACATAACGACCATCCGGATTGATAGACTTCTCATTCAAAGAACGCAGACGATCTAAAGGAAATACAGAACTGGACATTGCAGAAATTACTCGAACTAAGTTAACTGAGCCCGCTGGTTTTTCCACACTGCAACTTTGTCAAAAAAGTCGGTGCTTTCGCGGCCAAAAACACGCCCCATCAGTAAGTCAGCAAGTTGGTATGAACAGTCCGGATTATCGGAGATGAAGCTTCCAAAACTGAATTGACTGTCATAAAAGAGGTCCACCAAGTTTCGCAAAAGATCTACCTTTTTGTTGTACTCGGGATACCAACTCCCCAATTTCTGCTTCGACAGATCACCTGTCTTCAAACAATCAACAACAGCATCGCCTGCTAATTCACCCGTCTTGAGAGCAAGTAACACACCCGTGGAATAAACCGGATCAATAAATCCAAGCGCATCACCTGTCAGAACCCACCCGTCGCCTGCTGGTTGACTGGCTTTGTAACTAAAATCTTTGGCGGCGATAAACTCGCCAAACTGAGTTAGATTTAATGAAGATATATAGTTCTCCACGAATTCATTTTGACCCGCGAAACGTAAAAATCTATCGGCATTGGTTGACGCCTTCCCATGAATGGTTGCCACATCACCAACCAATCCAACACTCAACGTTTTACTATCGACGGGAATTAGCCAGAACCAGCCATTCGCCTCTTTGGTTCTTGCAATGATAGTAATTGTCTTGTTTGCAAAAACCTCACTCGAGGATTGATAGTACGTCCAAATGCTAATGTTTTTGCGAATGGGCTCCATTTCTTTTATCGAGAAATGCTTTGCTAGAACCGATTGCTGTCCCGAGGCATCAATGAGAATCTTCGCCGTAATCTTACGGGTCTTACCTCTGTCATCCACTAAAACTTCATGATTACCTGGTTCGTTACGCTCTAATTTCAGAAAGCGAACAGACTCCATCGTCCTTGCTCCCTTTTCGGAGGCAATTCCAAACAAACATTGATCTAATGTGGCGCGATCAACATGCCAAGTCTCGGAAACTGGACGATCATCATGCTTACGGAAAAAGAAAGGTTGAGAAGCTTTNCCCGAAGCATTTACAAACTGCACACCAACCTTGCGAATAAANTTAAGCTGGTCGATTNTGCTCTGTACCCCCAAACGTTCCAAAACCTCATTGGTAGCTGGCATGAGAGATTCACCGACATGAGGNCGNGGGTGAATNGCACGTTCTATCAGTACGACATCATAGCCAGCCTNCGCAATAATNGATGCTGAAACAGAACCTGCCGGACCACCTCCAATCACGAGACAGTCACAAACAATGTCAGCTGCAACCGAGTCATTCATCTTGCTACGTTGCCCCCATAGTAAAATTGCGAAGCTTTAATTCTCGAGGATAAGGCGAGAAGAAAGTCTGTTGTTTAAGATACTCAACCTGATACTGCTCGATCAACGACTCCAGAACTCCCAAAATCGAGCTGAGTGGAATCATTTGCTGGGAGTACTCACTCAACACTTTCATAAAATGCCGCTTCGTATCTGGAGTAACGTCTGATTTCACATATCCGAAACAATGCTGGATAACATTAATATAGCTTTTATGAGAGTACTTGCTGCGTAAGGCCTCCATGAAACAACGTACATACTCTTCTTTGAAGTCGGCGGGTTTATAACCCTTCGGGTTGCTCACCATCTGTCCCAAATGACGGTACATTTTTTGACAATGGGCTAACAACAAGAGTTTCTCTTTCGAGTGAAACTCAACAATCTCTCCTGCACTCGGCTCACTCCTAAAAAAGCTCCTTAAGCGGTGATGTGCATAAACACGCATGAGAAATGATTCACGAAGCAGGGGGTCATTAAGCCTACCCTCCTCTTCAATCGGTTGATTCTGGAAACTCGCCATCAAATGCTCACCAAAGATGCCAGCGCGTCTACCCTGTGGATGACCATTCGGTAGATAGTTTTTTACCGAGAAAAGACCGCAGGATGGAGATTTCTGCTTCATAATAAAACCATCAATCGCCTGCCGGCGGAAGGCATTTATTTTGCGAGACGAAAAGTCTTCAAGTAAGTCCGTGTAATCTTTTGAAGTTTGCACTCCTACAACCCTAGCAGTCCCATTTTGCACAATTCGGATAGGCTCTCTGGGAATCCCCATCCCGGCCTCAACTTCCGGACAAGTCGTATCAAGTTCAAAGAATTCACTCAGACTATCTACGAACCTATCACGACTATGCTGTCCATTGAATCGAACAAGATTACCCAGAAGACATGCCGAAACAATGATACGTGGCTTTTCGGACAATGCTATCATAGTGCCCTCCCTTGGAAAATGATCGCCAAACAAACAAGTCGAGAAGTCCACGCAAGTGTACGAAGCCAATTCGAACGAACTAAAAATTTAAGTCCCCGGGCAGAATAACGCCTCTCTAATTTAAAGTGACATGGCATCTGCAAAAATCCCGTCGACACCCAGACACCGAGCAGAAGAAATGCCGAAACGAGCCATAGAGGCTGAGCTAAAAAAAGCTCCGCGTCAAAAAGCAAACAGCCGGAGACAACTTCCATTAACATCATGGGACCAACAACAAAGGTAGTTAATACCTGATGACGATTATGAATTTTGCTGAACCGTTCCTTATCGTATTCATCAAACATAGGATAGTGAACAAGCTGTACGTACCAAATTACCCCCACCATGAAGGCCGTACTAATTAAGTGCAGTATCTCCCACCAACTCATTGAGATACTCCCGTTGCAACTTTGCTAACGGTTTTATTTTTCCCTAAATAATCACTCAAAACTCCCTCTAATTCAGGGTAAGCGAACTCAAACTTTCCCTGCTGAAGTTTGAATGGCTTTACCCGACAACTACAAAGAAGCAAAGCTTCGGCCATTTCTCCGAATGCGGCACGAGCCATCAAGGCCGGAATAGGAAACAGAGTGGGACGCCCCAGGACGCGTCCAAGTATTTTAGTAAACTCTAAGTTGGTTAGAACTTGAGGCGATACGATATTCACCGGACCGACAAAGCTCTCGTCCCTAATGAGCCTCGCAAGGGAATAAACAGCATCATCCAGCGAGATCCAACTCCAATACTGTCTTCCATTACCAACCTTTCCACCAAGCCCCAGCTTGAACGGCAGAAGCATGTTTTTCAGAGCCCCTCCTTTGGGAGAAATGACAATCCCAAATCGAGAGTGAACAACCCTGGAACAGGATTTCAAAGGCTCACAAGCCCCCTCCCAATCCCTACAAATAGAAGCCAGGAATGAATCGGGGCTGCCTACACTTGCTTCCTCCACCCATTGGTCGCCGGTATCTCCATAAATACCGGTGGCGGAAGCACAAATGAACGCCTTGGGAGGCTCTGCACATTTTGCAAGTGCTTCAGCGATCTTTCGAGTGCCATCCACCCTACTGTTATACAAACGCAACTTTTGGTTAGTCGTCCACCGTTTACCAGCAATGTTCTCCCCCGCCAGATGAATAAAGGCATCCAAACCCTCCAAGTTTGTGGTATCCAACTCACCTTTCACTGAGTCCCAATACGCTTCACCAGGATCATCCGTTGGATTCCGGGAGATTCGAATTACTTCGTGCCCCCCGCCTAATAAAAATGCCCTTAACTCACTCCCAATTAAACCGGAGCAACCAGATATTGCAATTTTCATACTCTGTCCTGAAAAATCTGCCAGACGAGACAAATCATTCCTCGTTCTGTGGTGACGAAATTTAAACATCTGCTCGATATCATCCTCGATCTTCCTGGACAAGAGCCACTCCCCTACCATTCCGGCTGGAAGTTTGTAGGTAACATCATCGGTTAGAAGACTTCCATCCGGACTCTCGGAAAATAGATGTTGATGCTCCCATGACTTGAAAGGCCCCGACTTTTGAACGTCTATAAATCGCTCAGGATACTGGTATCCCTGATGGATCGCCTCCCATTTGGCACTGACTAGGCCGATGCCAATTGAAAAGACGGTCCGACTGCCATTGGTGATCCGATAATCAGAATCAATGACTCTGACCGATTTCCACGGTGGAATCAACCTTTGAAATGCTCCGGCTTGCTCGTGCCAATTGAATAGGTACGTCTGGGGACAACTGAATTGAGACGCAATTTTAAAGTGCTTTTCCATATCCGCTTACCCTAATGCAAATAGCATGTCGTCTTGCAAATTCATCGTGGCTGCTTGCTTACTAAGCTTCTTGATAGCTCGCTGCTCAAGTTGTCTAACACGCTCTTTCGAAATCTCCATCCTATCGGCAAGTTGCTTCAATGAAAGCTTACCCTGCCTATTAATCCCAAATCGCCTTTCGATGATGTAGCTCTCCCTGTCATCTAAAAACCCCAGAAGGTTATCTAAGGCACTACACACTAGATCGGGGCTTGCAACTCGTGAAGAACTTGATTGCTCACAAGAATCAAAATGTTCATATCTGACATACCTTTGATTCCGAGTCTTTTCCGTATCCATGTAGCGATAAACTCTACGCTTAAAAACCGTGTGAAAATACGTAGAGAATCTATACCCGAGAAATACGTCAAACTTGTGAACGCTTTCCAGGAGCGACTCTGTACCCAAACTTAGAAGCTCATCAAAATCCCAGCCCTGTCGGACAAAGGGCTTAATGATTGAAAGAATCATGCGAGTGTTGGAGCGTGTCAAAACTTCGAGCAAAGTCACATACTGGGAACTCAATGCTTCGAGCTCACGCTCCATACCAGACTCGCCAGCAAGCTCTCCACCATAATAGAGACAGTAAGCCAGTTGTTCAAAATAGGTCCGCTCCATTTCCGGTGACAGGAGTTTATACTCGCACAACCTCTGAATATGAGCAGGAGCCGATCCAATGGCTTCCGGAGATGAGTAAGCAAGACCAATCTCAGGCGTGACAAAGAACCCTATGACCTCTGATAACTGCGGGACGGAAGCACAATTACCTGAGAGACTCAGCCCTTCAGCCTGATCCAAGAAATCATGACTTATACCGACGCCAGTATCAAAACACTGATCGGCTCCGGAGGAATCTAACTTTTCTCTAACTAATGTAGCCATAACGCTCACCAAACAACTAAAAGAAATTTATAAAACGTCCAAAACGTTCTCTTCAGTAACCATTATTCAGATTATCGGCCTTAAGTCAAACGTAAAAACGTCCAAAACGTTCAGAAAGATGTTTTTTATTGTTTTATGTGGTCGTTTTCAAAGATAATATCGTTCATTTTTATCTCTTCTGTAATAATGTGGGGGTGCTATCCCAAGAAAGGATGTCGGTAAATTGAAAACTTTAGTGTCTCCAAAGCAATTGGCCAAAGCTATCGGCGTGAGTGAGTCCTCCGTAAAACGTTGGTGCGA
>PAJC01000031.1 GCA_002705165.1 Planctomycetaceae bacterium
CATACGACTTCACATCGACTTCATCCAACGTTTTCCCCATCGAATCCTGTAACTGCATAATGCGATCCCTTAAAGCGGCGGCACGCTCAAATTCCATTTGCTCAGCGGCGGACATCATCTCTTTTTCTAATTCGTTGATATATTCCTGAGTGATATAGACCTGCTCATCCGTTCTCCCAACAGCCACATTCGCTTCACGATGCGCATTGGCTTCACCTTCGATGCCGTCGTTGATCTTCTTTTCCACCGAACGGGGCGTAATTCCATGTTCCTTATTAAAGGCTTCCTGAATAGCACGGCGACGTAAGGTTTCATCAATCGCAGCCTGTAAAGATTTCGTCATTTTGTCAGCATATAAAATAACCTTTGCATTCACATTTCTCGCCGCTCGTCCAATCGTCTGAATCAGGGACGTCTCACTACGCAAAAACCCTTCTTTATCAGCGTCCAAAATGGCAACCATAGATACTTCTGGAAGGTCTAAACCTTCTCGCAGGAGGTTGACACCAATCAACGCGTCAAACTTCCCTTCACGCAGCTCCTTGAGAAGCTCGACTCGCTCAAAGGCATCTAATTCCGAGTGCAGCCATCTGGCAGCAATACCTTTTTCAACCAGGTACTGAGAAAGATCTTCTGCCATCTTCTTCGTCAAAGTGGTTACCAGTACCCGTTCTCCCGCTTCAGTCCGCTCACGAATCTGCTCAAGTANATGAGGAACCTGGCCAGTTGCCGGAACGACTTCGACTTCCGGATCAAGCAATCCTGTCGGCCTAATAATCTGCTCAACAACCTCACCTTCTGTCTTTTCGAGTTCGTAGTTCCCGGGAGTCGCAGATACATAAACAACCGTATTGTTTTTAGATTCCCATTCTTCAAACGTCATCGGGCGGTTGTCCAAAGCACTGGGCAAACGAAAGCCATGTTCCACCAGCGTCGATTTCCGACTGCGGTCGCCCGCCCACATTGCACGAATCTGGGGGACCGTTACATGAGATTCATCTATTACCAACATGAAGTCTTCGGGGAAAAAATCGTACAGAGTATCTGGCGGTTGCCCTGGTTTCCTGCCCGACAAATGCCTTGAGTAATTTTCGACGCCCGAACAATACCCCACTTCCTGTAACATTTCCATATCGTAGCGAGTTCGAGCATTGAGCCGCTGAGCCTCCAGAAGCTTTCCTTCTTTTTTGAAGTGCTCTAGCTGATCTCGCAATTCATTCCGGATAGCTCGCACTGCTGCTTCGATACGTTGCTCTGGCATGACAAAGTGCTTGGCTGGATAGACAAAGACCTGGTCCAGTCGTTGTACGGTTTCCCCACTAACAGGATTAATAATAGAAAGCTGATCGATCTCATCTCCCCAAAACTCAATGCGAAAAGCAAATTCTTCGTAACTTGGCCAAATCTCCACGCAATCACCGCGAACTCGAAACTTAGAACGCGTAAATTCCACATCGTTCCGTTCATATTGGATATCAACCAGTTTCATCAACATTTGNTCACGGTCGATTTCCTGGCCTTTGGTAAGCCCAACCATCATCGTCTTGTAATCNTCCGGTGATCCCAATCCGTAAATACTGGAAACACTAGCGATGATGATCACGTCACTACGACTCACCAANGCACTGGTGGAAGCTAAACGCAGACGATCAATNTCATCGTTNATCGATGCNTCTTTTTCGATNTAAATATCCCGCTGAGGAATGTAAGCTTCCGGCTGATAATAGTCGTAATAGCTNACAAAGTAATGCACCGCATTGGTCGGGAAAAAGGCCTTGAATTCNGAGTAAAGTTGAGCGGCCAGCGTTTTNTTGTGCGAGATAACAAGTGTTGGCTTTTGGATCTCCTGAATCACGTTCGCCATNGTGAAGGTTTTTCCTGAACCAGTCACTCCCATTAAAGTCTGCAGGTTTTGGCCTTCGTGAATACCACGTACAAGCTGTTCGATCGCCTGAGGCTGATCACCAGCTGGCTCAAATGGACTTTCTAATTGAAATTCACGATTTTGCACGAAATGCTGTCTTCCAGTACGGACAAAGAGACTCTTTACCAACCCGCTATTGTAGCAAAACTAATCANGTTTCCACATTTGCGTTAGGCCTCAATCGTCAAACTTTATCTAAACGGAACAACTGGCAATTTCCTTATAAGGCAAGCTAAAACCAAACCTACACGCCGAAAATGAGAGCATGTCAAAACCATCTNAGCCACCAGCCAACGACCTAGTCGAGTCCGCGAATCAGCGAGAAAGTGCGGCTGCCGTTCTACTCAAAGAACTAGATGAACGNCAAGAATCNGTTCTGCTAGAACTCAACGATCTCAATCAGAACATTGAAGATCTGATCGACTCCTGGCAAGGTCAGAACAAACAAGAGCAGCAACAGGAATTGCTCCCGGACAGCAACAGTTCATTAAGTACAGCGTAATTATTTGGCCGAAGCCTAGCTAGCGATTGCCGAAAAGTAATATTTACAGCCAGTCCAGTCCCAGATCAAGATTGATCGCCGAATGAGTAAGGGCCCCAACACTCACTCGATCGATTCCTGTCCTGCCAATATCAGTTAAGGTTTCTGAGGTCACGCCACCAGAGGCTTCTAACAACGTTTCAACACTTAGGTCATTACGCATCTGGACCGCTTGCCGCAATTCTTCCAAGGACATGTTATCAAGTAAGACGATGTCAGGATTGCAGGGCAGGGCAACCGCGAGCTGCTCTAGCGTATCGACTTCAATTTCCACAGGCATATTCAAAACACGATCAGGACCTAAGTTCTCCACAAACTGCCTGGCCTTTCTCAAAACGTCTNCGATGGCATCTTGCATATCTTNTATNTNNTTTTGCTGAGCGTTCGCAGCCAGNTGNTTATCTTTAATGAGNATTGCNTCAAACAAACCCGTTCGATGATTAAGACCNCCTCCNCAGCCAACAGCATATTTATCCAGTCGTCTCCAACCGGGCAGTGTCTTTCGAGTGTCATAGACGCGGGCATTCGTCCCTTCCAGCAATTTGGCGTAAACCGCTGTCTGAGTCGCTACGCCACACAATCTCCCCAGAAAGTTCAATATCGTACGTTCCGCGGTCAAAAGATCTCTGGATAAGCCGCCAAGTNNACAAAGCACTGTNCCCGNTTCGAGTTCATCTCCGTCAGCGACATGAAGTTCGACGGTGNAAGGAATATTCATTTCCTCGAAAACTGCTGCCACAATGCCGATGCCCGCCACAATGCCGGGNTGGCGAGCNACAATCGCCNCCTTACTCGTTCGCTCATCTCCCACGGTTGCCATGGTCGTCCAATCCTGCTGATTAGACAGGTCTTCTCGAACGGCTAGCCGAATCAGATGGCGCGCATCCTCAAGAGTCGGGCCATCCCAAGCCAACTGTGTAAATNTATTAACCATCTGTCAGTCCGGTGTCTTAAAAGTCGTTGANGTTATCTGCGNGNANCCCACAATAATAACCATTCGTATTTTGGCACGAGATNCCTCTAACCTCAATNACCTATTCCCATGACTANTTCNCNCNAACCNCATAAACATCACCTAGTCCTCTTCGTGTGTATCTTCACTCCACTGCTATACCTTCATCGAAATGAACTCACCACAAGACACCTCCGCTGGGANGGNCACCTCCGCCNCCAGCAACGCACNGCCAAATCCACCTGGGGTTTCCAGANTGCTATAAANAGTGCCGATCAATGCGAACTCGCGTTACTGGAAAATATTGGTCCGACCTTAGCACACCGAATTATTCAGACCAGAAAGCAATTGCCTCGNCAGAGGTTCGAACGCGTTGAACAATTACAGTTAGTAAAGGGAGTGGGGAGAAAAACCCTCGAGAAAATTCGCCAACACCTTGTATGCAACTAAGACAAATTAGCTCTTAGCCTTACGGGATTCACGTCGGCGATCAGATTCTTTAAGCAGTATTTTTCTCAGGCGAATCGTCTCAGGAGTAATCTCTACCAGTTCACCTTCTTCGATATACTCGAGTGCCGCTTCGAGTGACATAATTCTGGCAGGCTTAAGCAGAATATTATCATCGTTACCAGCAGCACGCATATTGGTTAGTTTTTTACCCCTTGTCGGATTTACGTCCATGTCGTTATCACGTGAATTCTCGCCCACGATCATTCCTTCATAGACTTCATCACCGGGATTGACAAAGAGTTCACTACGTTGNTGTAGCCCATCNAGAGAAAAGGCTAACGCTTTTCCACCTACCTTGGAGATCAGTACGCCCTGGGGACGACGAGGGATCTCACCATCCACGACGCCATACTTTGAGAACCGNTGATTCATGACTGCCGTGCCCTGAGTCGCATTTAACATTCTAGTTCGTAAGCCAATCAACCCTCGCGATGGAATCTGAAACGTTGCCATCGTGTAATCACCACGACTTTCCATCACATCAAGTAAGCCGCGACGCTCGCCAACCAACTCCATGACCGAGCCGAAGCGATCTGTCGGGACCTCGANCACAAGCGTTTCAAANGGTTCTTCGGTTTGCCCTGACTCGCTTTTACGAGTGATCACCGTTGGCTTCCCGACCGACAACTCAAAACCTTCACGTCGCATATTCTCAATCAACACCGACAAATGAAGAACACCACGCCCCGAAACACAAAAGCCATCTCCTAATTCGCTCGGGCGCACGCGCAAAGCGACATTCCTCTCCAATTCCTTATAAAGGCGTTCCTTTAATTGACGTGAAGTAACATATTTTCCTTCACGACCGACCAACGGGGAGGAATTGATCGTAAAAAGCATTTCCAAAGTTGGTTCGTCCACGCTCACTCGNTCAAGCGCGGCAGGNNTTCCGGCAGCACATACGGTNTCNCCNATCTCAACATTATCNAANCCGGTAATCGCCACTACCTCACCAGCACTAGCAGATTCTACCTCCTGACGGCCGAGGTTTTCAAAAATATGCAAACCTCCAACCCGGCATTGGGTAACCACTCCGTCTGCCTGACANAACGCTATCGNCTGCCCCACNCGGATCTCTCCGGCTTGAATGCANCCAACCGCAATACGCCCAACGTATTCAGACCAATCCAACGTGGTGACCAGCATTTGCAAATCCCCGNACTCATCAATATCCGGACCGGGGATTTCATCCACCACNTTGTCCAGCAGGCATGTCATATCCTCCGTCCTGACCGCATGATCTAACGTGGCATANCCCTCTTTNGCACTCGCAAATACAAACGAAAACTGATCGAGGAAGTGATCACCTCCAAGGGTTGTAAGCAACTCCAAGGCTTCATCCACCACCTCGTCACAGCGAGCGTCCGGACGGTCAATCTTATTAATAACAACGATCGGCTTGAGCCCTGCCTCAAGTGCTTTGGAAAGGACAAACCGAGTTTGTGGCATCACACCTTCTGCAGCATCCAGAAGTAACAGCGCGCCATCAGCCATCCCGACAACGCGTTCAACTTCCCCTCCAAAATCAGCGTGACCAGGAGTATCGATAATGTTAATCTTCACATCGCGATAAGGTAAAGCAATGTTTTTCGACAGGATTGTAATCCCCCGTTCTCTTTCGAGATCATTGCTATCAAGAATCCTTTCTCCCTGCAATTGCGCATCGCGAAACTGCCCACTTTGTCTGAGCATACAGTCGACTAAGGTCGTTTTCCCATGATCGACATGAGCGATGATTACAATGTTTCTAATGTCCGTTCTCACGGCATGGCACCTACGGTTGAGCTAATACGGCAAAGGGAGTGCAGGGTAGTGAAACAGACAGTTTAGTCACGGACTAGAAAGTCGTAAATGCCGTTCGCCTCAGCAAGGTATGCTCAGGTCCGGAAAACTACTTGCCAATTGCGTAAAGCGCGTTGAAGGTTCGCAGATAAATGCGATTACCAGCAATTGCAGGCGAAGCCGAAAGAGGTTCTTCCAGACTATTCTGGCTGAGCAGTTCAAACTCTTTTCCCGGCTTACAAACACTCACCACCCCATTACGGCCTGAGAGAAATATTTTCCCGTCCGCATAAACCGGTGACGCCCGGTGACGATCACGATTCGTCCGAGCTTCATAAAATTGCTCACCTGTTTTCTCATCCAACGCGATCAAATTTCCGTTTTCACGACAAAGATAAACAATACCATTTAGAATCAACGGACTTGGAACGTCCGGTGTGATATCAAACTTCCACAAATGGAAGTCNGTTTGCTCCGTCAGATTACCTTTGCC
Organism: Planctomycetaceae bacterium; assembly: GCA_002705165.1. Taxonomy (GTDB): domain Bacteria; phylum Planctomycetota; class Planctomycetia; order Pirellulales; family Pirellulaceae; genus UBA721. Next base: position 6,203 of record PAJC01000031.1, read on the forward strand.
GCCCGGCTTAAGAGCGAGTGTGATCCCGCGTTTCGCGGAAGGGACAATAATGATCCCCGGAGCAACCGCCGGTGAAGAAACAAATCGCAGAGTGGGGTCATAGCCAGCCGGTGGATGCAACCCACCGCAACGCCAAAGTTCATCACCGGTTTTCAAATCATGNGCAACGATGTAGTCGGCGCCATGGGTGAGTANGAATTCCTGCTCGGTGTCACGGTACAACACAGGCGAGGCATAAGAATGTTCGTTTTCTGAATGGGCTTCGCTTGGCCGACCTGTCTTCCAAAGCGTTTTGCCNGTTACTTTATCAAGACAAGCTATGGTTGCTTCACGCGTCTTAGCATTTCCTTCCCCATGAATTAATTGCAGATAAAGCCGATCTCCGTCCAGAATCGGTGTCGAAGTCATTCCGAAGGCAATCTTAAATTGTCCAAATCGTTCCTGCAGATTAACGCTCCAGACAATCTTGCCCTGATAATCGAGGCACGCCAGCGCTCCATTTGAAAAATTGACCCAGACATGTTTTCCATCTGTNGAGGGTGATGGGGANGCGGCGTTGCCTTCATCGCCNCGAACAACTTTATCACCTTCGCTAACCTTCGTTTGCCATTTGATTTTNCCNGCTTTGATATCCACGGCAACAAGCACCAAGTCATTCCCTGATGTACTAGTAACAAAAGCCNTNTCCCCCCAAAGACAAGGAGTTGCACCACCGGGGCCCGGCAATTCGACTCGCCAAGCTACGTTCTCAGTCTTACTCCATGTCGCCGGCAAACCTTTGGAGGCTGAAATCCCATTATTTCCAGGNCCACGCCATTGAGGCCAGTCCTGTCCATAAGCGGTAGCAGAGATAAGAACAGCACTGAGTGCCAAAAATGACTTCAATCGATTTTGCATCATTCACTCCGAGTAATATCTTCTAANACTGNCNGGCNNNCNTTTGAAANANCNAATTCAGTCCTTCTTAGGACGACTGTTCCATTCTAACGCAAATCAACATGTTTATTAAGCAAACAGAAACAACATAACAAGAACACCTTACAAATCAATGAGCATTAACAGTCGCTCTAANTCNTGCTGTGTNTCCNGGTCCATTTCCCANTCNATNGGATTNCGNCGCACATCCGTGGTAAACAACCNCTGTCGCTTCATCATATATTTTTCGATCGCCAAAAAGCCATCNAGCCCGGCTTGTAATTGCAAACTGACCAACGCGCANAGTGGCAAGTAATATTCNTATGCCTTCCCGACCTCNCCGGCCTGTAAAGCTTCCCAAACTTTGAGGACCTGGGGCAGGAATTCCATCCCAGGAATCGTACCGGCAATCCCACGATGATAGGAATCCATCAAGGAGATCCCTCCGGAACCCTCAAAGATTTGTGCTGCACCTCCGGTCGCATCTCGCAGTAACGAAAGCCGGGGGCCCATCGGATTAGCCTCCGGCTTAAACATCAACTTCTCCGCTCCAAATCTTTCAAACAGACCGGTACTTACTTCGAGCGGAATCTCATTGCCAACATATCCAGACGCGTCCTGCACGATCAAAGGCAAGCCACCCAATTCCAAAATCTGAGTGTAATAATTCGTAAGCCCCTCCGCATCGAGCTGGTTTTTAGTCGGCGGTATCGCCATCACGGCGTCGGCACCAGCCTGCCTGGCCATTTGAGCGTATTGAACAGCTTGCTCTGTAGATTCAGCTCCAACACTCGCTACAAACGAACGGTCTCCACGGTCAAATTCGCCAATCCACTGGTGCAATATCTCACGTTCAACATCATCAAGACGAAGAAGTTCGGAAACCATACCGGTACACAGTCCATCGATATCCAAAGAACATGCCCACTCCAATTCACGCACAAGGCTTGCACGATCCAACTCTCCATTCTCTAAAAATGGGGTGTGTACAACTGGAATTACGCCTTGAATCTGTCTTATCATGAAAGTGGTGCCTCAACGTGGTCCATGACTTCTTATTAACTAATTCGACAGGTCGATCCCTGCCAAACTCCATTCTAGTAAATCTCTCCCATGAAAATCACCTCGATCGAGCCATTGATCTGTAATGCCCGCATGCGCAACTGGATCTTTATCAAAATCACAACGGACCAACCTGGACTCGTTGGTTGGGGAGAAGCAACCCTGGAATGGCATACCCGAAGTGTCGTCGGGGCAATTGAAGACCTGACTCCGCTTCTTCTTGGCGAGGATCCCCGCCGCATAGAATATCTCTGGCAAAAGATGTACCGCCAACACTTTTGGCACGGCAACGGAATCACACGAAGCACAGCCATTTCCGGGATCGATATCGCGCTTTGGGATCTCGCCGGAAAAGTAGCCGGAATCCCTTGCCACCAACTCTGGGGAGGGCCAGTTCGGGACTGGATTCGTACGTACTGCCATCTGGGCGGTGGACGAATGGAGGATTTCTATGAAACTCCCGTCGAAGATGCCAAACAGTTTGGTGAATTAGCAAACGAGGCGGTGGAGAAGGGTTACACAGCCTTCAAGAGCATGGCTGTTCCACCGACAGCTCCGATTGAGGGCCTACGACCAATCCAGAGGGCAGAGGCTGCCGTTTCCGCAATGCGTGATGCTGTCGGGCCGGACATCGACATCATGGTCGACTGTCATGCCCGGCCAACTCCTTCCATGGGACTGCAATTCGCCAAGGCTCTGGACCCCTTCGGACTTTACTTTTTCGAAGAACCATGCTGGCCTGAACAGATCGAAGGCCTGGCAAAGATCAATCAAGCAGTGACGACGCCTATTGCGACAGGCGAAAGGCTTTGTGCGTTGGAAGATTTTAGGCGGTTGTTCGAAATTGGCGGATGCGACATTTGTCAGGCCGACCTCACACATTGTGGCGGTTTCACAGGAGCTCGTCGAATTGCAGCCCTCGCAGACGCCTACAGAATTGCCATGGCTCCACACAATCCACAAGGGCCGGTCTCCACGGCTGCCTCACTGGAATTCGGTTTCTCTCAGCCCAACTATATCATCTGCGAATCCGTCCACGAGGATGTACCCTGGAGAAACGACGTCGTCACAGAAGGATATACGATCGAAGAGAAAGGACGTATTGTGCGTCCCAACATTCGCCCGGGACTCGGGATCGAAATCAACGAAGACGCTATCAAACAGCATCCGTTTGAACAGGAACTGCCACAGGTTGTCTTCTATCCCGATGGCAGTGTAGGGGACTGGTAAACGTCGATTTAGATAAACCTACACCTACCAACTCATCCCAAATTCAACATTTTCACTGTGGCATCAATCAGAGTCTCAAGCCCCCCCTGTTTAATGACAGAGGCGTCCTCCTGATATAACCCGTTGCCATAACTGGTCTGATCCAACAGGTACCAGCAATCCGATCCGTCTGCCAGTGTCCCCACCATGACAGCGCGATCACCAACAGCCTCTCTCACTTTGGTTTGGTAACAGTTATACAATTCACCATTGAGGCCCAGCAGTACAATCTCACCAATGGACCAACTACGAATCGTATAGACAAATGACTCGATTGATTCCAACGTTGAAATCCTTGTTAATTTGCGATGCTCACGCTCTAAGAGTGCTCGGTTATCGCGACATTCTATCTCACTCCATCCCTGCGTGTCCCCTGATTCACGCAAAGACTCCAGCTCAGCTATTCTGCCAGTAACAGAGTCCACAGACCCTAAATCATCACGATAGCCTAATAAAACCTCACGACGTTCCCGGGAAAACCCTGATAAATCCTCTGACTCGGAGGCCGTAAAGTCTTTATAAGACCAAACCCCTATTGTTGCACCTGAGATAACAGCTCCGTCATAGCTATAGCGTGCAGGAGCCTCAGGCATCCCTGCAATGATCGACAAATTTGATAATCCAAGTTGTCGGCCATTGCGTTCAGCAACCTTAACATCACCAACATAGCCCTCCCGAGGACCAACGTCACCCGAAGCGCCCTGAATGAAAACGATGGGAATTTTTCCCAAGGCGTGTCGCATGGTCTTTCGCATGGAGCCTATATAGTCAGGACTCACCAGCTTATTGTCCCATGCTAATGTGGTGGGATGACAAGCGTAGTTAGACAGCATGGCTACTACCGATCCGTCAGGCCGGGTTACCCTAATTACCAGCAGGGTTGTATCTGCAGAGCCTAACGGATTAAAGCCACATACAAAGCCTTCTCTTTCCACATCGAAGAAATCTCTGTTGGTCGCCAGACTACAATTTCCAGTTCCGGCACACAACCACACCTCTTCAAAACTTCCTATCA
>PAJC01000032.1 GCA_002705165.1 Planctomycetaceae bacterium
TCTTTTTGGGTGCAGCCTTCTTCTTAGGAGCNGCCTTCTTCTTAGGAGCAGCCTTCTTNTTAGGAGCAGCCTTCTTCTTTNCCGCTTTCTTTTTCACAGCCTTCTTTTTTGCCATTTGATTCTTATAGATGGAGGCACGAAAAACCTATCTTTCGATAGNTTATGGGGCAGATTTNCCTTGGGTTCCATTGNAAACCTGCCATTAACAAGCCTTATGATAGCGAATTAACATTAAATAAATCAAAGCCAGATTGCTTGTAATACTTACCATTTGGTTAATTGAGAGGCTGAATCTGGTGTAAGTCGGCTNTTTTACGGCGTAATTGCCCGCAGGCAGCGTCGATATCATCCCCTTTTCGCTGCCGAAACTGAACATTGATGTTNGCGCGAAGCAAGATCGCTCGAAATTCACNGATNGTCTTAGAGGAAGGNGTACGATAGGGCAATCCAGCCACTGGATTATAGGGAATAACATTAAGTAGNATATTTCTGGATTGCAGTAGCTTTGCTAATTGGTGAGCATGCTCTGGTTGATCATTAATATCTCCCAGAAGTACGTATTCAAATGTTAAACGACGGCTCGAAACATCAAAATAATGGTCCGCGGATTCTATGATTTTGTTGATGCCAATGTTGGAGTTGACCGGCACAATCTCATCTCGGAGTTGATCATTGGGGGCATGTAATGAAACAGCNAAGTGATAGCGGCTGTTTAGATCAGCCAGACGTTTGATCGCTTTTGGTAACCCAACGGTTGAAATAGTAATGCGTCGTGCACTGATACCCAAACCGTCNTCAGCACTGGCCTGNTCTAGTGCTGGCAGTAATCTGTCAAGATTTGCTAGTGGTTCGCCCATACCCATTACGACGATATGACTTAGCCGTTCTTGCTCAGGAAGTAGCCGTTGCAAACGTAGCATCTGTTCTAGGATTTCGCCGGACGTTAAGTTGCGATCAACACCGTCTAGACCACTAGCGCAAAAGACGCAGCCCATGGCACACCCAACCTGACTGCTAATACAGATGGTTCGGCGGTTTTCTTCTTTTAGCAGGACGCATTCAATCCTGCCACCATCGGCTAATTCGAGTAGTAGTTTTTCTGTACCATCTTTGGACTTTTGATGTTTCACCACNTTGGTGGTCCAGATGGTGTAGTCTTTCTCTATCTGGTCACGGAGTTTCTTGGGTAGGTCACTCATCGCATTAAATGATCCGGCGCGACCTTGGTACAGCCAACGTCGGATTTGTTTAGAGCGATAAGCCGGGAATTGCTGTTCCGTTAGCCAGTCGCTTAGCGAATTGTCAGGNTTNAGGATATGAGTCACGATTTAGGGTGCCAAAGGGTCGACCTGTGGATTGTGTTGAGAAATTAGTTGTTGAATTGAGTTGTCCTGCAAAGCCGCCTGAAAGTCCTCAAGCGATTCTAAAACCATNTGGCTACAGAACTTTACTACCCAATTGTGCGCCATAGGACTGATGGTGATGACAATTTTTCGATTTCGATATGCTTCCCACATTTCAATGGCCGTTCCCATAGAGGCTTCGGGAGCGAATGCGACCANAATATCGATTTCGTGACCACACATATGATTGTGAAAATAAAACGTTCGCTTNCCNGTGGTGTCGTCGTAATCGATCGAATCGTTGTGTCCNGCCAAAGGATCGTATACTTTGGCTTCTTTGAAAGCATCGGTGATCCATTGAGATAGNAATGTTCGGTAGTTTTGAGTGTGTAGTTTGGGATCAATCAGCGAGCCCTGCATGATTCCAGCAATAAAAAAATTCATTAACATCGGTCCTGAAGCAGTAGTAACGTAATCTTCGTAAAATAAAGTGACCTTACATCTTTGTAATCGACACAGCTNTAATTCAAAAGGTATGAAATCGTGGCGGANATCCAGATTCCNAAAAGAACAAAAAAGGAAAAAGAAGCTCTCATTAGTCAGGTGATTGAGATGATGGCTATTCCGGGTAAGAGCGGTGAAGAGCAGGAGATTGCGGAATATATCCGTAACCAGTTAGTGGATGCCGGTGCTGATCCAAAGGCGATTCGTACAGATACGGCACATCGTAAGACCCGGATCAAAGGCGAGGTGGGCAATCTGGTTTTCAAATTACCCGGCACATATAAAGCACCTCGTCGTATGCTTAGTGCCCACATGGACACGGTTCCTATCTGTGAAGGCTGTCGTCCGAAACGGGCAGGTATGAGGGTGACATCGATTGATAAGCACACGGGTTTGGGAGCAGATAATCGAGCTGGCTGCGGGGTCGTTTTATCGACGGCATTGGAAATCTTGCGGCGGGGTCTCGCTCACCCTCCTTTGACCTTTACTTGGTTTGTACAGGAAGAAGTAGGACTTCAGGGATCACGACATGCCACTACCAGTTTGTTTGGAAATCCAGAGCTTGCCTTTAACTGGGATGGTGGTTCACCATTGAAGATGACGGTTGGCGCGACAGGAGGCTATCGGATGACCATCAATGTGCAAGGACTTGCTTCCCATGCAGGTGTTTGTCCCGAACGTGGAGTAAGTGCCATAGCAATTGCATCTTTGGCGATTGCGGATTTGCAGGAAAATGGTTGGCATGGAGCGATCAGAAAAGGGAAGCAAACAGGCACCTCCAATGTGGGTATCGTACGGGGAGGTGATGCTACGAATGTTGTCACCGATCATGTTTATGTTAGAGCAGAAGCACGAAGTCATAATTCCAACTTCAGAAAACGCATTGTGCGGGAAATTGAAAAAGCATTTGAGCGAGCAGTAAAAAAAATTAAGAATGTGGAGGGGGAACGAGGAAGTGTAGAGATTGAAGGATTCCTGGATTACGATTCTTTTAAGCTTGGCCCCAAAGAACCCTGTGTGCAGATAGCTTCGAATGTCATCAGGTCGTTGAATTATGAACCGTTATCGGCCATTGCTGATGGCGGGTTGGATGCCAACTGGATTACGAAGCACGGCGTACCGACGGTCTCTATGGGCTGCGGTCAGTTGAATGCTCATATGGTGACGGAAACGTTAAGCCTGAAAGAGTATTTGATTGCCTGCGACATTGGTTTGGCGATTTCTCTTGGCGCTGGGGGGTAGCGAGATGCAACCTGATGATGAGTTATGTCTGTGCTTTCATATCACGAAACGCAAAGTTACTAATTATATACGAGTNGAAAAGCCGCGCCGNGCATCACAGATTAGTGAATGTTTTGGCGCCGGTACCGGTTGTGGATGGTGTCGTCCTTTTTTACAACGACTGTTTGAACAGGCGGATCAAGCAGGAGATGCCGCCAGTGAGTTGCCGGATCGGGAGGAATATTCATCCCGGCGTAAAAAATATATGGATGATAAGAAACAATAGCGAAACTCTTAAGCAGATCTTTGTGTTATATCTTCTGTGATTATAGAATCCAACTTTTGTTTGCTTGTAGNATTCAATTAAACTGAATTCCGGTTACGTACTTTGTTTGGCCCCGCACGCGAATTTGAACAAACCTAAAGATNCCACGNTCGACTACGCTGAATTAGATCCGGATGTCCGGCTCATGCTGCAGGTGCGCGACGATAATGCAGCCGCCTTTGAAGAGCTCGTATCACGTTATCAGGCGCGTTTGGTTTCTATTTTTGAAAATATGGTTGGCCGCCGTAGTATGGCAGAAGATTTGGCCCAGGAAGTCTTTTTGCGCATCTATCGAGCTCGTAAACGTTATACGGCTCGCTCCAGATTTTCAACGTGGCTTTATCGCATAGCTCATAATGTAGCCAGTAATGCCCGAAGAAGTCTGGCTCGTCGAAAAGAGGTCAATGTCGTTGCTGCTTCGGATACGGAATTGTCTGCACAGCCTTTGACTCACATGGTGAAAGAAGCAAGTGGACTGATGCCAACGCGGCAATTGGATAAAATCGAACGCGCTCAGATTGTGCGTGCCGCCATGGAAACGNTAAATNAACGTCAGCGTATGGCTTTGTTGCTTTCGAAGTTTGAAGGAATGAGCTATGAGGAAATCGCNAATGCGATGGAATTAAGCCTGTCAGCGATTAAGAGCTTGCTGTCTCGGGCCCGAGTGAATCTCAAAGATATCTTGTTGCCTTATATTCAGGATGGTGTTTTGCCAGAATCAGTTGGGAAGTCATTGATTGAGGATTCTGATCCGGAACAACAAGGGGAGGAGAAATAGTGATGGCAGAATTTGATGAACACGTAGAAAAAACTGATTTGCCGGAATCTGACCTTGTGGCTCGGGAAGGTGAGCAACTAGTGGCTTATTTGGATGGTGAGCTGGATGAAGAGACTAACCGTGACATAGAACGTCGATTGAGTGATGATCCGGAGTATCGATTGCGTTTGCAGCAACTGCAGCACGCCTGGGACCTGTTGGATGAATTGCCACGCTTGAACCCTGACGAGGGATTTACTCGTAGTACAGTAGAATTTGTTGCCTTAAGTGCACGCCAGGAATTGCAAGAAACACAACAGTGGTCGCGTCCGGCAAAACAGAAGACACTGTTCATTCGAGCGGTCATAACGGTTGCTGCGGGAATTCTGGGCTTATTGCTAGGCGATTGGTTTTTTGGCCGAGAACATCGTCAGTTCCTCGATGATTTGGAGGTGATCTCAGAGTTTGATCAGTATCGATTGACCGAAGACTTTCAATTCCTGCAGGACTTAGAAAGGTCTGATGTTTTTCATATAGAGGAGTTATCTAATGAGGAATAAATGGAATGTGCTCCCACTTCTAGCATTGATCCTGGGGATGATGAACCTGCCGTCGGTTATTAGCCAGCAACCTTTGCCCAAAACAGTAAAAGCCTTACAACAACTCCCTCCAAAACAGAGAAATGAATTACAGCAAAAGAAGGTGCGATTCAATCAACTCAGTGAGGAAGAGAAAGCGGGCTATCGAGAATTCAATGCAAAGCTAAATGCAGCTCCGAACCAGCAACGTCTACGTGCAGTGATGATGACCTATAACAAATGGCTTTTGGATTTAGATGACAGTCTGCGTGAGCGTATTCTGGCGATGCCTCTTGAGCAACGTTTGCAGGAGGTTGTGCACTGGGTGCGTCAGGAGCAGGAGCAAAGATTCAAAGAACTTTTGGATACGAATCTAAAACATGACGATCTACTTCAGGTTGGGCAATGGTATAACGGTTGGCTTGATCGTCAAACTGAGAATCTCGCGGAGTTAGGTAAATCAATTGAGGATAAGGTAGCTCAGAAAATTATTGAGCAAACGATAGATGCCAGGCAACGCGGCACGATTATTGTCTTTTCTCTTCTCAGGGAGCAAGGAGATATGAAGTGGCATGATTGGTTTGAGGATTGGAAAACGGATGTCACAAGTCTGATGGGTTCTCTTTCAGAAACGGCCCAGTTGTTTTATGCCTCAGCAGAATCTGATCAACAACGACTCCAATTACTTCTACGATGGGGCTATTATTCCTTTGTAGCTCAAAGTATGCAGGGTGTTACAGATGATGAACTACTGGAATTCTATAAGAGCGAGATGTCCCGGGAAGACCGGGAGACTCTTGATCGCCAACAGCCCGCCAGCGTGATTCCTATGTTGCGCCGCTTCTATTTTCAATATCGGATGCCCGAGGTAATCAAGCGGATGTTAGCACCAACGGAGTAGTTATCTGATTGATCATTCCCAACAGATGGTGCGACGAAAACTGAAATTGATGAAAACTGTCGGAAAACGGTCTAAATCTTTCTTATCCTGGTGCTTCGGTGTTGTCTTGAACCGAGTTGAATTCGTATTCTATGTCAAGATATTAACCAAAATCAAATAACTCCCTAGATATATAGATATATAGATATACGGAGAAGGAGCGACATTTTGATCGTAGCCGCGAACACAGCCAGTTTTTCAGATTTATCTCTGAGTGACGCGTTACAGCGAATTGCGGATTTAGAATATACCGCCGTTGAAATTTCGATTACTGATGATAGTAGCCATATCACACCAGCAGATGTGGCTCGTGACCGCAATGAAGCACATGCGATTCTGCGCAAGTCTCACCGATTAGAAGTGACCAGTTTTTATGTGGAGATTGGAGCTGTGGGTGATGAGCATTATCAGCAATTTGAAGCGATTTGCGAGTTAGCCAGAATTTCTAAAGTGGTGACCCTAAACGTTCCTTCGGCTGAGTTGGGAACTCCGTTTAACGAAGAAGTTGAACACCTCCGACGTTTGGTGGAAATTGCCAATGATTATGGTGCCAAAGTTTGTATTCGGAATCAGAGTGGTCGACAGGCTTCTGATCCGGACACGATTAAAGTGCTTTGTGACAATGTCGACAATCTAGGGTTGGCATTCGACCCGACTATCTATATTTGTGGCCCAGATGCTGGTAAAGACTCTGATAAGGTTCTAGCCTATGTTGGTCATGTCTATTTGCGTGATACAAGTCCTACAGAGTTTCAGGTTAAAGTGGGCCAGGGTGAAGTAGATTACGGGAAGATCATTTCGCAATTGAGTGCGCTAGATTATCGTCGGGCCCTATGTGTGGATGTGGTAGAAACGCCCGGTATCGAACATTCGGCTGAAATGCGGAAAATGCGGCTTCTACTTGAGAGTCTTCTCTAATCTTGAGTGATTCATCTTATTGCTTAAAGCTAAAAGCGATAGAGATGTGTATGGGCGAAGCATTGATTCCGCGCGGATTGCTACCGATAATAAGAGTTCCTTATTAAATCAACAACGGGATTGTTTTGTGGTCCCGATAAAGACACCGTGTATCGAGGAGTAGATTGATGCGTCATAGTTCACGCCTACTAAGCTTGGCAGCCTTTCTGTGTTTCACCGTGACTGGANTCCTGCAGGCAGCAGGTAAATCGGGAGTCGAAGTGGAAGCTTGGGGTAAAACACCTGAAGGTCAGGAAGTTAGTTTGTATACGTTCAGTAACAAGAACGGNCTGACTGTCAAAATGACTAATTATGGGGCAATCGTTGTGTCAGTCGAAACTCCCGATCGCAATGGAAAATTAGCAAACATTAATGCCGGGTTTGATAATCTCGACAGCTATCTGGCAGGGAGTCCGTATTTCGGAGCTACGGTAGGTCGTTTTTGTAATCGTATTGCCAACGGTNAATTCTCAATCGGTAATAAAGAATATACACTGGCTCAGAATAATGGTGATCATCACTTNCACGGCGGCGAACAGGGCTACGACAAAGTTGTCTGGACAGGCACTCCTGTAANACGAAAAGGAGCTCAAGGNGTTGAATTTAGTTATCTAAGTGAAGACGGTGAAGAAGGCTACCCAGGTAATCTGGCGATTAAAGCGACNTACNTNCTAACGAACANTAANGAANTGGTAGTTGATCTGCAGGCAGAAACAGATGCTGCGACTCCAATCAATCTTACCAATCATAATTACTGGAANCTTGGTGGTGTTGGGAGCGGTACGATTCACAATCACCTGCTGAAAGTGGAAGCAGACAAATCTCTCGATGTTGATGAAGATCTGATCCCAACGGGAAAGTTNAATGACGTACATGGTACGCCATTAGATTTCAAAACATTCTATAAGATTGGTGNTCGAATCGAACAGAACAATCTGGAGCCGAACGGATATGATCATTGCTTTGNACTTCGTCGTCAAAATGGGAAGATGGCTTTAGCAGCAACGGTGAAAGAGCCAAAATCGGGTCGGATGATGAAGATTTATACTGACCAGATAGGTCTTCAATTCTATTCCGGAAACTTCCTAACTGGTGATGAGGGCAGCGGTGGTAATGATTATCAAACGTTGTTCTGTCTGGAAACACAACACTATCCCAACTCACCAAATATTAAATCCTTTCCGACGACCATTCTCGAACCNGGCCAGAAGTATCATCACGTCACAATTCATGAGTTTAGTGTCGAAGACTAAGATCTTTAATAGCCNCTAAGTAGTAAATTANGCACCACGATTGGTCCAATATCCTTCGGAGCAATCGTGGTTTTTTTGTGATTTCGGCTACCGTNAGTGTACAGATGTGCACTACAATGTCGATACTAGCATTAGATTACTGCTTTCCCTTAGCAAGATGGAGTGAAGCTTAGGATGGCCCCAACAGATACGCTTACTGCACGCCAGCTTTCCGTTTACGAATTTATTCGAGATAAGATTCTNGACCGTGGATATGGCCCCACGGTACGAGAAATTGCGGATGCGTTTGATATCAAATCACCCAACGGTGTGATGGGGCATTTGCGAGCTTTGGAAAAGAAAGGGTTGATTCTGCGTGATAAGAATAAGTCTCGAGCGATCGAACTCACGCCTGAAGCTTTAGAGGAGCAACGCGGCTTACCACTGGTGGGCGTGGTGGCGGCGGGTTCAACCAATTTGGCTTTTGAGCAGAGTGACCGGATCGACTTCAGCAACATATTTAATGGGAATGAACAATTCGTGCTACAAGTCAGTGGTGACTCAATGATTGAAGCTCACATCTCTGATGGTGACTATGTGGTCGTGAAGATGCAAACGAATGCCATTGACGGCGAAATGGTGGTCGCTCAAACCGAGGAAGGGGAAGCCACACTGAAGTATTGGCATCCAGAGAAGAACCGTATCCGGTTACAGCCTGCCAATTCATCGATGGCCCCGATCTACGTTTCTCGCGCTAGCGTTTTGGGNGTTGTGGTTGGAGTGATCCGTCAGGTTTAAGCAACATGAGATTATTAAGCAGATTTGTCTAGCTGGTTGTTGAGCTTGTTGTAGAGTGTTTTGAGNGACACACCTAATTCTTTGGCAGTGTCAGGCTTATTCCCNTCNTGTCGCTTTAATGCGTTGCTAATTGCCCACGTTTCNAGTTCGCGNAACGTCTTTCCAGCCAAAATTCCATCGGTTGTTGGCATCGAATCGGGGGNNTTGATGTCACCACGATGGATTCTCTGCGGCAAATGTTGAACGCTNATAGGTAATTCGTCGCAAAGAATGGAAGCGTGTTCGATAACGTTAGCNAGTTCGCGTACGTTNCCCTTCCATTCNGCTGTCTCNAGGGCGGCGANNGCATTCGGCGTAAACACATGCTNGAGGTGTCGAAGAGNGTCTTTNGAAGTTGCTAAANTTCCTTGTTTGCGNTCATAAAGGTGGGTCGCTAACAGTGGAATGTCATCACGACGCTGTTTCAGCGAGGGGATTTCAATTTCAAAAGGATTGATGCGGAAGAGTAGGTCTTCACGGAAGTCGCCGTTCGAGACCATGTCTTCCAGATTCCTATGGGTTGCACAGATAACACGGATATCGACGTGAAATGTCTGATTGTCGCCAACACGGCGAATTTCCCCGCTCTCGAGTACACGTAGTAAGATAGCCTGAACACTCTTAGGTAGTTCACCAATTTCGTCCAACATAATCGTGCCGTGATTAGCCATTTCAAACAGGCCGGTACGCTGAGTATCAGCGCCTGTAAATGCGCCTTTACAATGTCCAAAGAGTTCACTTTCAATTAAGTTCTCTGGTAACGCCCCACAGTTTACAGCGACGAAAGGTTGATCAGCCCGGTCGCTTTGATTGTGTATTTCACGGGCTACCAACTCTTTACCNGTACCGGTTTCACCACGGACTAAAACGGTGGAGGTTGTCGGNGCCACACGGCTAATGAGCGATTTAACCTGTTGCATTAAAACGTTGTCGCCGATGAGTTGGCTGTTTCCTTCGGCACGTTGCAACTGGTGGCTGACTGCTTTGACTTTTCGCGCCAACTGTTGTTTACTTTCGATGCGCTGAAGGAGAGCTTCAATCTCAATGAGCTTGCATGGTTTGGTAAGATAGTCAAAGGCTCCGTAACGCAATGCGGCAATAGCAGACTCAACCGTACTTTTCCCCGTAAGAACGACACATTCGATTTCGTCAGCGAGTTCGCCGGCTTTTCCTATTAGCTCAATGCCTGACATGCCTGGCATATCCAGATCGGTAATCAAACAGTCATAGTGATCCTGCTGCAGAGCGTCTAGAGCGGTTTCTGCATTCGGGCAAACGGTGACGGAATGCCCCATTCGAGGTAATTCAAAACTAATAAGTTCTTGCAACGATTCTTCGTCGTCCGCGAAGAGAACGTGCAAACCTTTAGGCGACTTGGTTTTGTTGGCCGTCATGGGCATCGTTTTCCTGGTTTAGTTCGTGAATGGGTAGTGTGACGACGAATTGAGAACCTTTATCAGGGCCGTCGCTCGTTGCTGAGATTGTTCCACCGTGTTCGCTTACGATTCGATAAGTAATAGATAGCCCTAGTCCTGTGCCTCGTCCATCACGTCGTCGCGTGAAGAATGGCTGGAAAAGTTGCTGTAGAACTTCCGGACTCATACCGCACCCGTCATCGGTGATCGTAATACGACATTGCCTGTCATTGCCATCCAGTTTCACTGTAACAAGCCCAGAATCATCAAGGCTATCGAGGGCATTTGTGATCAGGTTGAGCATGACTTGTTTTATTTCCTGGGCATGGATGACAGCCACGATGTCACCTCGTTTACATTCGAATTGGACTGATTTTTCTTTATACTTGCCAACGTGCTTGATGAGTTCCAGGGTGTCTTCAATAATCGGCTGAATGGGCGTTTGCTGACGCTGCGTTTCACCGATGCGAGAGAAGTCGAGTAGGCTTTCGGTAATACCTTTACATCGAAATGCCTCGTGTTGAATGCGTTGGAGGTATTTGCGAATAACTTGCATGTTGTCCGAATCAGATTCTTTATCAACTGATTTTGCCAGTTCAGTCACACGCGATTCTAAGGATTCAGCACACATAGCGATCGAGGCAAGAGGGTTGTTGATTTCATGAGAGACACCAGCGGCCAGAAATCCAACACTTGCGAGTTGTTCACTGCGAATGGCTTCCTTGGTTCTGATTTGAACCTGATCGTCCAGATCATTGCGGATTAGCCGGAAGTTTCGAGTCATATTGTTCATGGCGTCGGCTAACTCGGCCATATCGTCATCGGTATCTGTTTGGATTTGGAATTCGAGGTCTCCCAGTGCGACGCGACGACTCCCCGAGATTAGTTTATTGAATGGTTTTAGAATCCAGGCATGCCCAAGTCTGATTAACTGAACAAGAAGGGCTGTGGCTGTGATCGTGGTGATCCAACTTACGACGATCCATGTTCGGTACTCCAGACGCACTTCATCGACGAAGGATCCCATTCTCTGTTGAAGGATTCTTGGGACCATGTCCGATTTTTGGGTCAGTAATGTCATCGATCTCTGAATGGCATCCGAAGAGGCTTGCGAACCTAAAGCATTGGGAACCTCCAGCATTTCGTGCACATTTGCCAGTTCGGCGCGAATTTCCTGCACCAGCTCGAATTCCCGTTGAGTATCATTGATCGTCAGATCGCTATCTTCGGCATTATGCAGTTCCTGTTCATAAGCGTCGATGCTTTTGGACAGCAATGTCATATGTTCGGAAATCTGATCAATCGTCTTTTGGTGATCGTTTTTAGGATTTGTCCTATAGCTTTCCAGAACGGCTTGCAGATGATCCGTATGGTTACGAAGATTCTCAGAAAAAGGTAGTTCTTCAGCGCGTTTGCTGATACTCCGAGCAAGACGGCGGTAGGAATAGACGCCCTGAAAACCACTAAAGGCCAGCGTTCCGATAATCGTCATCAGCATTCCCAGACAGACGATGACTTTATTCCGAATTGTCCATCTCATTGTCCGAGCCTCTTTAATACCTTACTTTCGAATCAGTTTCCGAATCATCCATAGTCCAACGAGAAAGAAGACAATATTTCCCATCCAAACGCTGTAAGGAGGTAGTTCCCCGATCTTGGCTTTATTAACTCCTAGTTGGAAAAACGGATAGTAAAGAATGACGATGGGAAAGAAGACAGTGGCGAAACATGTCCAAAAGTCAGTTACCCGTTTCCGAATCGCATAGGCCGCTCCAATTAATACGAAGGCCAGACAGCAAAACCCGTTGGCCCAGCGGCGATAAGGCTCAGCTTCGTATCGGTTTAAGGCAAAGTGGGCGCTGCGTAGTTCCCGAGAGTTGTTTTTCCAGCTGCTGCCTGTCAACTCCATTAAGTCACCTGTCAGTAACTGGAGGCCAGCTTTGGCTGCAAGAGATTGTTTGAGCTCTTTGATGATTGTATTTTGATCTGAGATACGTGTTGCAATTTCCCTTAGTGCTGTATCGGATGGACTATGCCCGGCCCCCGTTTGCCCAGCCAGAGAGGTTAACGGCAATTCGTATTCGAATTGCTCNGGCCATTCCCCAAAAAATTCCGAACCGATATCAAATTGGGTATCTTGTAGCACGATTTTAAGTTGGTTGTTATCCGTGTTGAGATTTAGATGCGCTTGTTGTGCTACAAGGGTGACCGGGGGAGACCCTTTATCATTGTGTAACGAGATGGTGGGACGAATGAGCGTCTCTCCCTCGACGTCTTTGACATGGATGGAGAGCGATGATGTTGAGAAAGCACGTTGAGTTCTCAGCATACCATAGGCAATATCTTCGAAGCTTTGTAGGACGACTCGATCGACTCCACGACGTCCCCAGGTAACTGCCACATCATTGAGCCAGACTGAGAGCAGAGAGCCGACAAACGACAGAATAATGGCAGGCCAGATGGCTACCAGCGGTGAGATTCCGTTGGCTTTCAGCGCCACGATTTCATTCGCACCCGACATCCGACCGTAGACCAGACACGTTGCCAGGAGCATTGTGGCTGGAATTGCCATGCGGAATACATCGGGAATTAAGTACGGAATGAGGCGCAGTACCGGAACCGGCCCCAGACCCTCCTGAATGGCTCGTTGGGTGAGCAGGATGATCAGCAATAGGATGGTTAATCCCATTAGTGTCATCAAGAATGCTTTAATCAGCTCCCAGCCGATATACCGTGAAATGAGTCCCAAACAGAATCTCCGATGATTTGTAAAAGTTACAAAACTTATCGGAACTCTACCATTTTATGAAAACTGAGGAAATGTTGATCCTCGTATCAATCTCCGTTACTTACGGAATTCACTCATGATGTACGTGATAGCTTTGGCGATATTTCCAAAGGACTGCGCGAATTTACCACTCTGTAGTTGCTCCGTACTCTCAACAAATGCTTCATCAAACGGAGCCCAATTGAACTTATTGGGATGCCGCTGAGCTAGCTTGCGAATTTCATTGGCAGTTTTCCCCAGTGACTGCATGATCTGTTGGTTGGGGATGCAGTCAGATTGTGCGTGAGGACCAGAACCAAATCTAAATTCGGGTGCCAGTGTTTCACCGGATTCAATTCCGGCTCGCCCCAAGGCAAAACCAACTAATGCAGCCGCGATCCCGGCTGCTAATACTCCAATGCCGATTATTGGCTGCATGGTAATTAATAAGAGACCTGCGAGTCCGAGTACAATACTTGTCACGAGGACCGCTGGATGTAAAGGTTTGGCCGGCTCAGTCGTTTTGCCAATTACTAATGGCGTGGCTACCTGATGATTTGTTATGTATGTCTCGCCGTGTATTTTGACAATGATGATCGTGATGTTATCAGGGCCACCACGAAGATTTGCCAGATCCAATAAAAACTGCGCTGCTCGTTCAGGAGGTAGTAGTGCTATGGCAGCACCAATTTCAGCATCGCTGACTTCGCCACTTAGTCCGTCACTACAGATTAGGTAGCAGTCACCATCCTGAACGGGGAAGGGGCCTTCCAAGTCGACTTCGACTTCCTGGTTAGGACCAAGGGACCGAGTAATCACATTGGAAGGGACATTCTCTATATCTCCCCCCTTAGCTTTCAATTCCCATTGCAGGCTATGATCAAACGTTAGTTGCTCAATTATCTTGCCGCGTTGGCGATAAACGCGACTATCACCAACATGCCCGCAAATAATCCCCTGAGGCAACAGTAGGATAGAACTGCAGGTTGTACCCATATTATGGAAATCGGGGTTCTCTTGACCTTTGCGATGGATCTCTGAATTAGCTTTGATAATGGCTTTTTTCAGAGCTTCCGGTGGAGACAGATCCCGATACACCAGATAGTGATGAGGAATGTGCTCCACGGCATCACGACTGGCCAATTCGCCTGCGGCGTGGGCTCCCATTCCATCACAAACTACAAACAAATGCCCTCGGTGATCAAAAGCATCCTCCTCACTTTGAAGGACAACGACTGAGCTATCCTGATTGGTAGCTCGACGCATGCCTTTATCAGTTACCTCAACAACCGTTAAGGCGTCATTCCAGTTGTGGTTGTGCTTAACCATGCAGTTTAGGCCAGTGGTGGGACATTATTATTGATATTTAATAATAAACTATACAACGTATTTCGGGTAAGGCGTACTGCGAAGCTTGGAAAAAGCGTGTAGTTGGTGATTGCTAGTGACTACAAAACGGGTAATTGCTACACTTTCCACCCGAATTCTTTTCAGGGAAAGTAAGATGTTTCGTATTTCAATNTCGTTNATACTCTTCTTGGCAATCGGATTGGTACTTTGTCAGCCTGTCGATGCTGCAGTACGACGTCGCATCACGATTAAAACCTCGCCTCCCGGAGCTTTAGTTTACATTGACGATCAGGAAATTGGCGTAACCCCGGTCTCTACATCGTTCACTTATTACGGCGCACGTAAAATTCAGATTGTGAAAGATGGATACGAAACGGTTACAGTTTTGCGGGAAATAAAACCACCTTGGTATCAGATTCCNGGAATCGANTTTTTTACGGAAAACTTAATCTCACGCGAATTTCGAGATGAACGGTTGTTGCAGTTCAAACTCGTTCCTTTGCGGATTCGTACAACGGCCGAGTTGATTAAACGGGGACAGGAGTTGAAACAGCGTGCTCGTCAGGGAGTCGTTGCTCCTCCAGGAACACAGCCACGGTCACTACGACAATCCTATCCAAATATTCCGGTCAATCCGGCTGGTCCGAACAATGGTCGCAGACCTGCTCGGTTACCCCCCTCACAACGACCGCCAGCACGATTACCACAACGGTGATTTCACGCCCGTTCCGACTGGTCGCCGATCTAGCATGCCGCTAACACCTAATTGACGCGGGTCTGTGGCGATCTTATCTGAAAAGACCCGCAAGTCGTTGAGTATTGGTCGCATCCGTTTTGTAGCTTCTTCAATGTTTGTGGTTGTTCTTTTGATACTGTAGTAAAGCTCATCGTCATGCACAATCTTATGCAGGCTGCCTTCCGCATTATTGAGTGTTGTTACTAGTTCGTTCATCTGGGTCACCGTACTATCAAAGTTCTCCACACTTAAAGTGATGGATTCGACTAACATCTCCCCGCGTTCACCAAGAGGACGCGTGAATTTCTCCAGATGCTCCAGATTGATCTCGGCCTTCTGGCCAACGGTTTCGAAGTACTTCATAGTTTGCTCAGCGGATGCCAGCGTGAGTGTTGCCTGACGCAGTACAACGGGTATCTCATTTACCGATTCTTTTAGCTTTCGCCGAGTTTCTTCATCACCAACGATTATGTTGAGCGAGTCCATGGCGGCCTCAAATTTTTGCATGGCTATGTTGGTTTGCGCAACAGCTTGTTGCAAATCCGCCTCACTATCGGTAAATGATTCGTTGAGATTAGACATTAACGTTTTGAATTCACCGGCGGCTCCTTCTACCCCCGTTCCAGCTCCCTGAAGTGATCCGAACGTTTCTGACATATTCTGCTGCATGTTCACCAGCACGGTCAAAGGATCATCCAAGACAAGCCCGTTACTAATCAGGGAACCAGCCGTGATGGGCTCTAAGCTTTGAGTCTTTTCCAGTTCATCCAATGAGCCATTGTTATCTTTATCAAATTCTGTCAGAAGTAAGCTAGCAGGTTTAGGGACGAATTCCAGAATAGCAGCCCCAGTGAGTAGTGAACCCATTTTAATGCGACATGACTCATGATTCCGAATCACGACACCTTGATCCACCGAAATCGTCAGAATGACGCCGCCATCTGATTTCAGTTCCACGTCCATTACGCGGCCAATTTCGACACCACTTTTACGTACGGTCGTACTTTCCCGTACTCCGGGAGCCGACGGGAACTGGACCATGATCTCGTAACCCGAGGTTCGCAAATTGGGAAAGGCTTCGAACATTACCAGTAGAGCTAAAGTGATCATGCCGGCCAGCATAATCACTGCACCAAGTCGTCGTTTTAGTTTCTGATCATTCATGGTATTGGTTTCAAGGCAGGACGTGCGTGAATTAAACGATATTTAATTCACGTAGCCTGCTACCTGCGTCTCCTTGAATGAATTGTTGTACACGTGGGTCGGTGCAATGCTCAATTTCACTTGGCGGGCCGTCAAAGATGATTTGTGATTCATGTTCCTTCAGACGTTGGAGTGGATAGAGCATGAGTATACGATCGGCGACCTTACGCGCGGTCTTCATGTCGTGGGTTACCAAAATGCTAGTGACACGATGCTTAAGCCGACTACGCATAATCAACTCGTTAATGATGTCGCTGACGATCGGGTCGAGTCCAGTGGTCGGTTCGTCATAGAGAACTAATTCCGGTTGCAGAATAAGCGCTCGTGCAAGTCCAACTCGCTTCCTCATCCCTCCCGATAAGTCGGCGGGGTGTTGTTTTAGTGTTGTATCCGTCAGACCAACTTCTCGTAGTGCCTGTTTAACTAACTGATACTGATCATTAATCGATAGTTTGGTTCTGGTGGAATCAGACCAGCTGTGCATCAGTGGAAAAGCGATATTTTCGGCGACCGTTAGACTGTCGAACAGCGCTGAATTCTGGAAGACAAATCCAGTGCGACTACGCAGGCGTGATAATTCCTGCTCGCTGAGGATACCCAGATCCTGTTGGTCAAATAATACGAACCCTGATGTTGGTTTTAGTAATCCGACTAAGGTTTTAAGAAAAACGGTCTTTCCACAACCACTTTCCCCAATGATTGCGACTGTTTGACCATGTCGTATGCTGACTGTCAGATCTCTTAAAATATACTTGTCTCCAAAGCGCATATTGAGCTTTTGCGTTTCCACCAGATATGGGGAAAACGTGTGATTCGNATTGCTANTTTTNTCCGGTCCGNTTGCCATTAGAACAAGGAAGCTCCCGCCGGGTTGAAGTAATAATAAAGTTTGTCGAGGCTGATACCTATAAACAAATCCATGACAAGGATCAAAACGAAGCTGGTAACAAAGGCGGCAGTGGCGGCATTGCCAACCCCCTGAGCACCTCGGTCACTATGGAACCCAAAGTAACAACTTACAATCGCGATACAGCCACCGAAGAAGAGGCTCTTGATAATGCCAGCCAACAGGTCAAANCCNGTGACGTACTGACGGGAAAACTCAAAGTATTGATGAGCATCGATATGCAATATGTAGTGACTGTANGCAAANCCNCCGACGATTCCCATAAAATCAGCCATCAATGTGAGGACGGGAATTAGTAGCAAAGCTGCGAGTACACGGGGCACAACCAGAAAGTGAATNGGGTTAACNCCCATACTTTTCAAAGCGTCAATCTGCTCGGTCACTCGCATCGTTCCCAGTTCTGCAGCCATCGCACTGCCTACTCGCCCTGCCAGCATCGTTGCTGCCAGTACAGGCCCAAGTTCACGTACNAGTGTGAGGTTAATCACGGCGCCCATCCGGCTTTCCATTCCGATTTGGCTGAATTGAAAGAAACTTTGAACTGCCAGNACCATTCCGATGAACATGCCNGTTAAACCCACGACTGGCAAACTAAGCACGCCGATCTGATAGCCGGCTTTGACAAATGTTCCNTNTCGTAATTTCAGTCNGCAGCCCCAAGAAATGATTTGGAACATAAACAAGCTAAGGTCGCCAATGACGAATGTGACTCTGGCAAATCGTTGGAAAACAGATTCCCGGAACGAGAGTGCGTGAGCCACCCCCGCGTTTTTCGGTATTTTCTNTACTTCTGGAATTGATGCCATCTTATCCGTCCAAGGAGCTTCAAACTTCTGTGATAAGTGTGCGCAGCACGGGACACAGAACCTTTTATTGACTTCGGATAGTTAAGATAGAGAACTTAAGGAAAGAATTCCGTATTTAACGAATTTAAGGNCGCAAGAGTCCNATTCGCTGAGGGCAGCTTATTCTTCTTCCGGCTCTTTTTCCGTGCTGTCGTCGCTTACAGCTGTAGCTACTGTCGCAACGACCTCTTCCTGTTCTTTGGCGATCTTTTTACAGAATTCGCCTTTGAAATCGAGTCGTTCAATGCGTTCGTGATCGCTATCCCATTTAGCGTCCACCAGGATTTTATTCTTTCCAGTGAATTCACCCTTAAGTAATTCCTCTGAAAGGGGGTCTTCAATCAGGCTCTCAATAGCACGTCGCAGCGGACGAGCGCCATAGTTAGTGTTTGAGCCCGCATTGACGATGAATTCGCGTGCGTCATCGGTTAGTTCCAGAACCATTTCCAGATCGGAGAGGCGTTCACGAACTTTGGCCAATTCCAGATCGACGATCTCTTTCAGATCGCTCACATCCAGATGGCGGAAGATAATCGTGTCATCGAGGCGATTGAGGAATTCCGGACGGAAGACTCGTTCGATCTGCTCCATCACACGCTTCTTCATAGCTTCATAGGAAGCGTCGTTGTCNGGAGCCTGAAAGCCAAAGGATGATTCGTTTTTAATGGCTTCTGCACCTGCATTGGTTGTCAGAATCAGAATCACATTCCGAAAATCTACATTTCTTCCAAAACTGTCAGTCAGGCGTCCTTCTTCCATNACCTGCAGTAACATGTTGAAGACATCAGGGTGAGCCTTTTCGATTTCGTCGAGAAGGACAACAGCGTATGGTCGTCGACGGATCTTTTCGGTCAACTGNCCACCTTCTTCAAATCCAACGTATCCCGGAGGAGCACCAATCAGTCGACTGACATTATGCTTCTCCATGTACTCACTCATATCGATATGAATCAAAGCATCTGAATCCCCGAACATGTATTCGGCCAGTGCTTTGGCCAGCAATGTCTTACCAACACCGGTAGGACCTGCGAAGATAAAACATCCTGTAGGTCGGCGGGGATCTTTCAAACCACTACGGCTACGACGCACAGCTTTGGAGATCGCAGTGACCGCAGCGTCCTGACTGATAACCCGTTCATGCAATTCATCTTCCATTTGCATCAGACGTTCACCGTCTTCGGTGGAAACCCGAGTGAGAGGAATNCCGGTCATNTTAGAGACGACCTCGGCGATGACTTCTTCGTCAACAGTCCCCAGGGTTTCTTTTGACTTTTCTCTCCATTCCTGCGTGATGGTNTCTTTCTTCTTGCGCAGCTTGTCNGCCTTNTCNCGCAGNGAAGCGGCCTTCTCAAAGTCCTGATTGGCGACCGCTTCTTCTTTCTCGTCGTTNAGTTGATCAACCTGTTCGTCAATTTCTTTCAGGTTTGGTGGGCGAGTCATTGTTTTCAGTCGAATACGAGCACCCGATTCATCAATCACGTCAATCGCCTTGTCAGGCAGACAGCGAGCTGTGATGTATCGTTCCGACATTTCAACAGCAGCCTTCAACGCTTCATCGGTAAACTTTACTCGATGGTGCTCTTCGTATCGCGCTCGCAATCCTTTCAGGATTTCGATGGTTTCTTCTTTGTTCGTCGGGTTAACAATAATTTCCTGAAAACGTCTGGCAAGGGCGTTGTCTTTTTCGATGTACTTACGGTATTCGTCGAGCGTCGTGGCACCAATGCATTGGATTTCTCCGCGAGCTAAAGCTGGCTTCAGAACGTTAGCGGCATCGATTGCCCCTTCGGCACCGCCGGCACCGACCAACGTGTGTAATTCGTCAATGAAGAGGATCGTGTTTTTGGCACGACGNACTTCATTCATAACGGCTTTAATACGTTCTTCAAATTGTCCTCGATACTTGGTGCCCGCTACCATCATCGCCAGATCGAGCACGACAATTCGCTTTTCCATTAACANGTCAGGTACATCGCCATCCACAACACGTTGAGCAAAACCCTCGATGATGGCAGTTTTACCAACACCGGCCTCACCCAACAGCACGGGATTATTTTTTGTGCGACGGCAAAGAACCTGNATTGCACGTTCGATTTCTTTAGCACGGCCAATGACCGGATCTAGCTTTTTAGTTTTCGCCAAAGCGGTGAGGTCGCGCCCAAAACTATCAAGTGCCGGTGTCTTGGACTTAGAACCCTTACTGCTTGAATCCGACGANCCAGATTCNCTACGTGAGCGTTCCTCGCCGTCTTCNCTGTCNAGCCCGTGTCCCAAAAGGTTCAGCACTTCTTCACGAACGTCTTCAAGTTTAAGNCCAAGGTTCATCAACACCTGAGCCGCCACGCCCTCTTGTTCACGCAACAGGCCCAANAAGATATGCTCAGTACCAACATAGTTGTGGTTNAGATTACGAGCTTCTTCCATCGAATATTCGATGACNTTTTTGGCTCGTGGAGTTTGAGGTAATTTGCCCATCGTCACCATTTCAGGTCCACTTTGAACAAGCTTTTCAACCTCGAGGCGGATCTTTCGAAGGTCTACGTCCAGATTCTTTAAGACGTTAGCAGCAACGCCACTACCTTCCTTAACCAACCCTAAAAGTACATGCTCTGTTCCAATATACTCATGATTGAATCGTTGAGCTTCTTGGTTTGCAAGCTGCATAACCTTACGTGCTCGGTCTGTAAAGCGTTCGTACATAGGTGACTCCTAAACTCGCTCTTGTCTCATCTCTCATGTTGTACTTCGAAACTACCGAAGGTACACACAGAACACAAACTCTTNTNTANCCAACATAACCGTAATTTGCATTTTGAGGGATACCACACCACCTTTCAGGGGGGCAGTCTTTTTCCCATTTATNTGACTATGCTGCATGGGTTATTTCAGAATCCTCCAATTTGGAGAGAATTCTATCAAGTAATTCCACCTCCCGCGTGATCTCGAAATTCCATTTTTCCGCTCCATCCCACTTTTGGAATTGAGTGATCTCCACTAAAGCTTCCTCGTAACGTTTTGTTAAGCGTAGCAGAGAAATCTGGAGTAAACGGGACTCTAAGTCTCCCGGGTATTCTTCTAATGCACTCTCCAACAGTATTTCACACTGTAACCAGTTGCCTTTTAAGTATTGGTTTCGTGCGTTAATGAACAAGTCGTCTGTGATGGTTTGGGATGACTCTGCGTTGATTTCTTCGACGGCGTCCGAAGAATCAGTACGTTTTTTCCCATCGTTAATGTTTAACAAATTCTTCGAATCATCCGTAACTTCCGTCGTATCAACGACTTCGCTATGACGTTGCTGGCTCAACTCCTGCTGATGACCGTAATGAACTGTCATAATAATGCCGTCGAGGCATCCACCAATCCAGAAAGCTAATGCACCTAACAAGCCTGCTGTCTGAACGCTTCCATCTATCTGACCCGCAAGTTGGAGTTGGACGATAATTGCCAAATTAAAAATGACACCAAATCCTGCAGCAATCGCCAATCCCGTCCACTGACCATGAAGCCAGAGTCTGGATAATCCAGGCCAAATACAGGTGATCCACTTCATGTGTTTCATCAGGCGTCTTAACCTTCTTAAGCAATAAGGACATAGGGCTTAAATATTGTCATGCTGGATTTTAGGTGTTTTCCAACATTTTCGACAACCACAGTTAGTTCCTTATTCAATTCCCGAGAACCTTTTACTTTGAAATTCATCCGGATAGTCGGGAAGGTGGATGCAACTGACAATTTGGCAGGTTTGACACCTTAAACAAGCTGCTTTTCAGCCGAAATAGACTGCCATAAATGGTCAAACTATCATCGCATCACTAGACTATTAGATAAAGCAAACACCGTTCCAAAACCGGTGTGAAGGCTGTTATTTCCGTAGAGCTTCGAGGAATACTCATTCATGACTGATGAGCAAAGCAAAGTGTTGAGGATCATAGATGCGAACCTCAATCGTTCGATGGAAGCTATGCGGACCATCGAGGAATACACTCGGTTCATTATCAATGATCGTCCTAGGACCGAAACTCTCAAGCAGATGCGACATGACTTACAGCAGTTGGCTGAGCATTTGCCATTCGCGGAGCGTATTCTTGCCAGAGATTCTGTCGGAGATGTAGGTCGTAGTGTGACAACTGAAGCCGAGTACGAACGGAAAGACGTTTCCCATGTTGTTTCAGCTTCTCTGGGGAGATTGAAGCAATCCCTGCGATCAATGGAAGAATATAGCAAAATCCTGGATGCCGAAGTTGCCAGTGCTTTTGAAAAGCTGAGGTATCAGACTTATGATTTGGAAAAGCATCTGGTAGTTCAGGCAGTAGCCAACGATATCTTCGAACCGTTGACTGTTTATGGGTTGGTAGCAGGTGGTGCAACTTTGTCTGAGTTTGAGAGTCATGTTGGATCCTTGCTACTGGCAGGTATCGATATCATTCAATTACGAGACAAACAACTCGATGATAAGACGTTATTAGCAAGAGCACGGCATTTGCGAAAGCTTATCGATGGAGAGATTGAACGCTCTCGACGACCTGTGCTCATGATTGTGAACGACCGTCCGGATATTTGTCGGATATCCGGAGCAGATGGGGTTCATTTAGGACAGACTGAAATTTCGCTTCAGGATGCTCGCCAATTGCTAGGAAATCAATTTCTAATAGGAATTTCGACTCACCACCCTGAACAGGTTGAACAAGCTATTCGGGATGGTGCTGATTACATCGGGTGTGGCCCAACGTTTCCCTCCGTGACGAAAGACTTTAGTGATTTTCCAGGGCCGGAGTTTCTTACCTGGGTAGCATCAAATTGTTCATTGCCAGCCTTTGCCATTGGCGGTATTGATACCGACAACATCGAGAAGATTGCAAAGTCTGGTTTTAGTCGAGTGGCTGTCTCTAGTTGTATAGGCCCGGATGGTGATCATCGCAGGGTGATTGAAACTTTAAAGAACACCATGGCTCGCCATCGGCTAGTTCCCGCTGATTNACCCCGGAAAGCTAGNAGACCCCATGCATTACGAAGTTGAACANAAGTTCCGAGTGATCCACGAGTCAGCATTACTCGAACAACTTGAAGACCTGGGTATTTGCTGGGGGGACACAGTGCGTCAGGAGGATGCTTATTTTAATCACCCGCTTCGGGATTTTGCAGAAACNGACGANGCGTTGCGTGTGCGTTTAGATGGCTCNGAGGCAATGTTTACTTATAAAGGTCCACGCATTGATTCAGCCACTAAAACGAGACAGGAATTGGAATTGCAGATTGCTAATCCCGGTACTGATGGANTCTCGATGAAACAGTTTCTATTGACTCTCGGCTTCACGTACGTCCACAGTGTGGTCAAGCGGCGAAGAAAAGGAATGCTAAGTTATCAGCAACAGGAGGTTGTCGTCGCGTTCGATGAGGTGCAAGGACTGGGCACGTTTGTAGAATTCGAACGGGTTGTTNCTGAAGATGGCTTGGATAATGCTACCGCGCTATTAACACAACTTNCTACATCACTTGGGCTCGAAGATGGCATCACGACCGGTTATTTGGATATGTTACTCCGGTAAGCTTTCACCGAAGCGAGGTTCGGGTATCCGAAACGTCAGTAGCCAGGCCACGATCAGCATTATGGAAACGGCAGTGAACAGCGGTGTGGGAGACTCAAAGAAGTCAATGGAATAACTGACCAGTGGTGAAAGGATAGCTGGAATCGCTACGACGAGTCCCAGCGTCGCCAAGTATCTTGGATGGTTTTCTGTTTCCGTCAACTCCAANGTGTAGTTGGATAGGATACCGATGGAAAATGGAGTCATCCCCACCAGAACAAAAATGATCCAGAAGTAGTCACCNCCCCAGGTGGGCTGGTTTATTAAAAAGAGGGTTAGTAGCGGGGTGGCAATCATGACAATCAGAAGCAACCTGAGGACAGTTCGGTTTCCTCGCAGGTCGGCGATGGGGCCTAAGACCATGCTGAAAGCTGCCATTCCGAGATTTTGAGCGATCACCCAAGGCATGAGATTGTCGAGCGACATCTTGAGGTATTCTTTGGCGATCGGTTGGTAGTGAGGAAACAACATAATCGATGTATTCGTGAAGNCTCCGACTAATGCAATACGACGAAATCGCGGGTCTTCCCGAAAAGTGCGTTTTGCATCGTGCCAGGCATGATGAAGACGGTTTGTCGCCCTAAGACGGTGGTCTTCAGGTTCAATGACAGCCATAGCAACGAAAGCTGAAANAACAAACATGNCCGCCGCAAAAGCAAACAGCCCGAAAAAGTTGTGCGGACCTTCTGCGGGTAACCATTTAGGGAACAGCCAATAGGCCAGACTGACTGAGGCAACNGCTCCGATAACATTCCCAACCATCATAAGTCGGCCACGGCGATTTGCTCGGATGAGTTTTCCCTGAACGGCTCGGGCAGCAAGATTATGGAC
This sequence comes from Planctomycetaceae bacterium, assembly GCA_002705165.1. Lineage (GTDB taxonomy): Bacteria > Planctomycetota > Planctomycetia > Pirellulales > Pirellulaceae > UBA721. The sequence continues at coordinate 24,337 of PAJC01000032.1, forward strand.
GCCAACGATCATAAAAAATAAGGCATAGATCAATAGGAAGACTATGGGTAGCCACCNGGCATTTGCCGATAGATTCCAGATNCATGCAATNGCAAAGAAACAGACNGCAAGCAAAAACATTGTTAGCGACACGATGGTTTTCTTANATGGAGCNCCTCGTATGTNTGAAGAGAGCAACATCGGAGGNACACTTTGGCCGAACCGGTTGAACAATGGCAGGAACCCTCGCACCCAGGCAGATACTCCTAAAGCATCAAGAAAAGCAGGCATCACGATACTCTCAGTCTTGAAGATCCAGCCACATCGCAGCGTGATCTGATAGAACGCCATCACCAGAAAGTTATGNCGCTGAACTTCGGGTGCCGCGGCGGCTTCCGGAATATCGTGAATAGTTGCCTTAGGTGACTTAGCCATACTTATGGTGCGACACCTCTTGTGGCTCGTGTTCAGGAACTGGTTTAGAGTTCCAGTACCATGCCAGAATAGTGCCCGTAAACATACAGAAAAAAGTATAGAAGGCTGGCGCAATGGCGACGGTTGAATCTGGATTGGTGAATAGTTGCGTCGCTAACGTGGCACCGAGCCCGGCGTTTTGCATTCCCACTTCAAGTGTCAGAGCACGCTTCATGGGATGGGTTAATCTCATCAAAGAGCCCCCAGTAAATCCGCCGAGGTATCCCAGAATGTTGATTATTAGTAAACAGCCAAATACCACCATCGGTAGTGCTGCCAGATTGTCACGAGACTTGCCAACGACCGTGGCCACGATTAAAAGAATGGCCAGGTTGGCAGTGTTAGAACCGATGGTTTTTGCCTGAGATTCATATTGAGGGAGTAAGCGGCCCATGGAGAATCCAGCAATTACAGGCAAGACGACCCATTGAAGCAATTTAATGGCTGAGTCCAGATAAATGCCACCTGAATCGTTGCTCGCACTTTCAATTACCTCGCGTGTAGATTGGTCAACTACCGAAGCGGATATTGCGAGCATGGTGGGAACGGCGATTGGTGACAGGATGGTGGCGAACGTNGTCAGGCTGACGCTGTAACTGGTATTACCTTTCGAGACTATCGTGAGGACGTTAGAGGCCATTGCTCCCGGGACACAGCCAACAAGGATGACACCGACCAAGTTTTCCCCTGAAAGCCCAAAGCCCAGCCCAGCTCCTAATGCCAGCAATGGCATGACGAGAAATTGTGTAAACGTCCCACCTATAATTTTTGGCCATTGCGAAGCGACTTTTCTGATCTCGTCAATAGGTAGCATCCAGCCGACGCCGAACATCGTCACGATGATTAGATAGGGTAACGATTTGGCGGTGTGTTCGAAAGGATCGAATTCAATTCCAAAGCTGGGCCAGTAGTACGCTGAGAGGGAGAGTAACGATAGCCAGATGAGCAGAAATCGTTGTATAAGCCTGGTCATNAGGGATAGTTGCTTCCCGGGAGTGAATGATTGCAAACTCGCATCTTAACATTGAATAATGCCAAGGCGGTACTCCAAACTGGCATTCANATGTAAATCTGCTATACCACCATTCTGATGTATGGTTAATAATTTGTGCCATAGGTTCTGCAGCTTCATTGTGGCGATAGTAAAGGTAGTGAGACAGGTTATGAGGATCTTCTTTTCAGTTGGTGAGCCAAGCGGTGACTTGCACGGTTCCAATCTGATTCAGGAATTGAAACGTCATCATCCGGANATCGAATGTGTTGGTTTNGGTGGTCCTCACATGCAAAAAGTGGGCTGCAAGCTNCTGTTTGACCTGACTCAGTTTGCCGTGATGTTTTTTGTGCGAGTGTTATTGAATCTNCATAAGTTCTTCGCGCTTGCTAGGCAGGCAGAGAAGTACTTTAAAGATAACGAAGTTGATGCTGTCGTCCTGATTGATTATCCCGGCTTCAATTGGGCTATTGCTAAACGTGCTCGTCGTCACGGGATTCCAGTTTATTATTACGGGGTTCCGCAACTCTGGGCCTGGGCGCCGTGGCGAATACGCAAAATGCGGCGGAATGTTAGCTATGCATTGTGTAAATTACCGTTCGAAGAGAAGTGGTANCGGGATCGTGGATGTGACGCCAAATACGTAGGNCATCCATTCTTTGACGAGTTGGTTTCCCATCAGGCTGATAAGACATTTATAGACGCCATGCAAAATGGCGAAGGGCCGCTAGTTACGATTTTGCCAGGTTCTCGTACNCAGGAAGTTGAGAGCCAGTTGCCGTGGTTTTTGAAAGCCGTTGAGGAGATTAAAGAGCGTGTACCGGATGTTCGTTTTGCGGTGGCGGCGTTCAAGGAGTCGCAGGCNGAATTTGCCCGGGAGCAGATTGCTGCAGCAGATCTCAACATTGACGTTTACACAAGTCGAACTCCTGAANTGATGCAGGCAGCTGATTGTTGTATTGCCTGCTCAGGAAGTGTGTCACTGGAATTGATGTATCATCAAAAGCCGACGGTCGTGTTGTACCACATGAGTAAGTTNCTTTATAAGTATGCGAAATTTATGGTGAATGTTCGCTATATCACCCTGGTAAACCTCCTCGCNTCCTCACAGCCATTNGTACCACTCGAACGTGACTGGCATCCNGATGACCCTGAGTGNGAAGATATTCCAATGCCGGAATANCCNACGTGCACGGATAAGTCAGCGGAAATTGCTAGACATGTGATTCAGTGGCTCAGTGAGTCAGAAAGCTATGACGAAAGCGTTGCTCAATTGGCAACACTGTCAGAGATGTACGGGCATCCGGGTGCCTCACAGCGAGCCGCAGTCTTTATACTGGAGTCGTTGACCGGAAAATCACTTACCGTTACCAAGTCTGCAGCCTAATAGGTTGTCGCTGATTGTTTTGCGGTGTACGTTCGAAAGGTAAACAAGGGATTCTCAATTGCTATTAGGTGAACCAAACAGAACCGATTTCGATCTCGCTTTTCGCTGTTTCGGAATACCAGTTCGAGTGCATCCTGGATTTTGGGCGATTGCCGCACTGCTTAGCCTGCCGGCCGGGCGTGAGCCTCTTCCTGTTCTGGGTTTTGCTTTGGCAATATTCCTTTCTATTCTGATTCATGAAATGGGACATGCGTTAGCTTTCCGTAAGTGCGGTATTCAGTCACATATTGTTCTCTATCATTTTGGTGGTTTAGCTGTACCCGATTCGGTTTCCAACTATGTAGGCTATGGTCGACAATACTCTTCCGGTTCCAAAATCTTCGTGACCGCCATGGGGCCTGGAGTACAGATGCTGTCCGCTATTCTGTTGATATTGTTTCTTCGTGGAATGGGAAAAACAGACGGTTTCCTAACTGGTATCGTGGGGATTCCCGCTGCCTGGACAGCTGATCCTGTTGGGTCTCTTCAAGATCTTCGCAAAGTGGATGGTGCAGTATTACCATGTTATCCCATTCAGCAATTTCCAGAACTAAGTCAGGCCGCACTGGGATTGGCTGATAAGAACCAAGATGGATTGATTACGCGGATCGAGTTGGTAGATTACGAAGTAGAGCTTGAGGCTGCGGCGAAGTTTGCAATCCCGATGTGGAAAACGGTCGAAGGAAAATCCCCAAGATTATATGTTCCTCGCGAAATGCTTGATCACTTTTCCGGAACGTATTTGGAGATCCTGGATCGAGCTGATCGGGGGCGAGACAAACTTATTCTTTGGGAAGATGTGGTACGTGGGCACCTCCAGAGGATCCGAGTACAGAATGAATTCCTTTCGATATTTTGTTTTGGCTTTATTCAGATTGGATTGTTTTGGGCTGTGATGAATCTTATTCCCGTCTATCCACTCGACGGTGGTCAGATCGCTCGTGAATTGTTTGTTCTAAGCCGCGTTCCGAACGGAGTGATCAAGTCTTTGAAGTTGTCGA
>PAJC01000033.1 GCA_002705165.1 Planctomycetaceae bacterium
GCCTCGCTCAGCGGGTCGGTCTCGTGCTACTCGTGCAACCTTCCCTCGCTCAACATGGGCCCCGCCATGGTCCAGCACCTCTCGGTGGCGTGCGCGTGCACGGGCTCCGCGTGCAACCAGAACGTCGGCAGCGCGATCCAGTCGGCCTTCGCGTGGACGATGCCGCAGGCGACGATGCCAACGCCGCCCCTGCCGATGATGAAAATGCCGGCGGTGATAACGAAGATGGTGAAGTGGCAGCGCAAGAGTCGATGCTGGGTTGGGTGTATAAGGCTTTTGGCCCCGGTTATATGATTGTCTTCCTTGCAATCTCCTTCACCTTTGTCGCTCTGTTTGTGATGAACGTTATCACTAATGATCGTAGTAAAGTCTGCCCGGTCGAACTGGTGGATGACTTTGAAGAAATGCTGAACAATAAACAGTATCAAGATGCTTATGAGATGGCTAAAGAGCACGAGTCCGTGTTGGGAGCTGTTTTATCCGCTGGACTAGCGAAGCTTTCCTCAGGGTACGAACAGGCTTTGGAAGCGATGCAGGAGATCGGTGAAGAAGAGAACATGAAGCTTGAACATCGCCTGAGCTATATGGCTTTGATCGGTACGCTGTCGCCAATGGTCGGACTTTTCGGTACGGTTCACGGTATGATCAACTCCTTCCAAACCATTGCTACTGGAGGTTCAACTCCGGAGGCATCCGAATTGGCGAATGGTATTTCGACAGCGTTATTTACTACATTGATCGGCCTGGCGATCGCAATTCCAGCGATTGCTGCTTACAACATTATGAAAAACCGAGTGGCTCGACTGATGCTGGAAGTTGGCATTTTGAGCGAAAATCTCATGAGTCGATTTCAGGGCGTTGGACAAAAGAAGTAATCTATGAAACTCGTTAAGAAACACGATTCGGGCATTCTTGAGGGTGATTTGACACCGATGATCGACATGACTTTTCAGTTGATCGCGTTCTTCATGGTGTTGATTAACTTCACTCAGAGTGAATCGAATGATAAAGTTCAGCTGCCTGATAGTGAACTTGCTAAGCCTCCGGAAACCGTTCTTGAGAATTACCGGATCATTCATCTTGGGAAAGATGGAACGGCTGTGATGGGGACTAAGGAAGAGAACTATAAGGGTTTGCGAACTACTTTGGACCTGCAATATCGCCAGATCCAGTTTAGCGGTGAAGAACCCGCGGATACGACGATCGTTATTCGTGCCCATAAGGACGCGAAGGGCGGAATGGTTCAGGAATTGATCCAAATCTGTCAGGAAGCAGGATTTGAGAGTTTTGCGTTGCGTGCCGAAGAAAACGTAAATAATGGCTTTAAGTATATTTCACCGGTACCAGGAGGCTAGTTGATATGCAAATCAGAAATGCCAATAAAGCCGGTGAGAAGATCGAACTACAGATGACACCGATGATTGACATCGTGTTTCAACTGTTGGTCTTCTTTATCATGACGTTTAAAATCGTTTCGATGGAAGGTGACTTTAATATTCGCATGCCAGCAGCGGCTCCACAGGCCGCACCGCCAGAACAAATGGAATTCCCTCCGATGAATCTCTATTTGTCTGCCGATGCCGAGGGGACTCTGACAGGGATTCAACTCAACGAATCGCAACCAACCTCGTTTCAAGCGTTGAATCAGGAGATTCAGAAATTGGTTGGAACTGACAGTGGTCCGGGAGCGAGAGAAAGTGCCGAAATCGAGATTGGTTTTGATTATGACCTGCGGTATGAATTTGTCATTGGAGCAGTGACAGCGGTTTCCGGTACGAAGACGACCACTGGTGATTTAGTTAAGCTTATCGAGAAAATCCGTTTCAATACTCCGGAAGCTCCGGAAGCCCAATAAATGCCTAATTCGGCGACTAGTAAATAGGACCACTTGAGGAGGTGAATCTTCGAGTGGTTTTTTTATGCGCGAGGGTGAAACTCGGCATGTATTTTCTTTAGTCGTGTTTGATCGACATGCGTATAGATTTGAGTGGTGGCAATACTCGCGTGCCCAAGTAATTCCTGTACCTGTCGCATATCTGCTCCACCGGCAAGCATGTGGGTCGCAAAGCTGTGACGCAATGAGTGAGGACTGATTTCTTTTGGAGCTCCTATACGGGCGGCATATTTTTTCACCAGTTCCCAAACAGCTTCACGGCGTAGGGGCCTGCCCCGGCGACTAAGAATCACGCGGATAGGCTCCTTGTCAGAGGTGCATTCAGTAAGCATTGGTCGTTCTGTTTGCAGGTATTCGGTAAGTGAGTTCACAGCTCGTGGAGCCAATGGGACGAGTCTCTGTTTACCACCTTTACCATGGTACCGGCAGTAGCCAGATTCCAGATGGAGATTGTTAAGTGTTAGGCCGACTACCTCAGACGCTCGACATCCGGTAGCGTATAGCAACTCAAGTAATGCTTTGTCTCGCAACGGAAACATATCTTTGTTGCATGGAGCATTTAGTAGCTTTTCAACGGTACCGACGGTCATTACATGGGGAATACGTTGCCATAGTTTTTGGCTTCCGAGTAATTCAGCCACGTTTTTTGAAAGGATCCCTTCCAGTTGTAAGTATTTAAAGAACACTCGTAACGTAACAACATTACGAGCGATACTACTGGGGGCCAACTTGCTTTTCTTCAGGAATACAACGTAATCCCCTAGTTTTTGGATGCTGATTTGTTTAATCGATCTTCCACCGAGCCANNGTTGAAAACGTTTAAGNTCNTGGCGATAGGCGAGAANGCTGTTNTCGGCTAATTGGCATTCATTGCGCAGGTATTTNTCAAACTCCTGAAAGACAGGGCGATTGGCTTTCGNCGGTCTNTTTGCTTTATCTCGGCGGCGTTTTAGCAGTTTACGCATGAGCAGTGGGAAGATCNTGGAATGGTGGTAGTTGGATCCAATGTTAGCAGCCTGTAAAGCCTACTAATGTTGGAGTCGGCATCTCCTGTTGTACATCTGTATTCATACGTTGTAACCGGTGATTCAAGATTACGCTCGTCTTTTGTTTGTACCGATTATTCCGGTTGGGAGGATATAATTTCGATGGATGCTACATGGAGAGCGTTTGACCTGTAAACTTTCGGTTTAATCAGTCGAAAAAAGTAGTACAACTAGTTTGTTATTTACTCGGGTGAATTCGCCGCTATGAAGATCCTTGTCACTGGTGCCGCCGGTTATATCGGTAGCCATACTTGTCGCTTGTTGACCGAAACGGGTTGTCAGGTGGTCGGTTATGACAACCTGTCTCGTGGACACCAAATAGCCTTTGAAAGGGCGACAGGTGGTGGTACCTTCGTGCAGGGAGATCTTCTCGACACCAAACTGCTACAGAAAACTCTGAAAGAGGAATCAGTTGAGGCAGTTGTTCATTTCGCAGCCTTTGCCCTGGTAGGCGAATCTGTTGAGTATCCGCAGAGGTATCACCGTAATAATGTCGAAGGATCGGCGAGTTTACTCCGGGCGATGCATGAAGCAGGAGTTCAGCGATTGGTCGTCTCTAGTACGACAGCTATTTATGGACAACCGGAGAAGATGCCAATTTGCGAAGACACCCCACCTGCTCCGATTAACCCGTATGGACAATCGAAGTTGGACGTCGAGCATCTCTTGCAGAAAGCCTGCGAGCGAGATGGTTTAGGGTTTGTTGCCTTGCGTTATTTCAATGCAGCCGGAGCAGCACCAGATGGAATGCTTGGTGAAGACCATGATCCTGAAACTCATTTGATACCAATTGTTTTTCAGGTGGCTTTAGGCCAGCTTCAGAAAATCCATATTTTTGGCGACGATTATTCAACGCCTGACGGTACGTGTGTCCGGGATTACGTCCATGTGAATGATTTGGCAGACGCTCATCTTAAAGCATTGAATATACTCAAGCCGGGACAAAGAATTCAGTTGAATCTTGGGTCGGGAGTCGGCACTTCTGTTTTGGAAATTATCGAGCACGTGAGACAGGTGACAGGGCATGATATCCCCGCTGAGATTGCAGCTCGTCGATCGGGGGATCCTCCGTGGTTAATTGCAGATAATTCCCTCGCGAAAAAAACACTTGGCTGGACCCCTGAATATTCCAGTTTAGATTCAATTTTGACGAGTGCCTGGCGTTGGCATCAACGTCATCCACAGGGATATGAAACAACCTGAAGGCCTTTGCAGGTTAGTAACCCAAAGCTTCAGGTCCACTCTTTTTGGTCGTAGATTGATGCAAGACTTAATCATAGAAAAACCATATTGTTTTGTGCAGCCCCCGAGACGGAGCTTTGTTCTGTGGGTGGTTGCGGGTTTGCGCCTGTATCGCTGGTGGTTGGGTACCTCTGAGGGAATCTATAAGTATGAAGTTCGAAATCAACATCTGATTCAACAATCATTAGATGCGGGAGACAGCATTTTGATTGCTAGCAACCATTGTCGTAATGCAGATCCGATGGCCATTGGTGAATTGTTATATGTCGTTGATAGTTACGCCTACCTCATGGCCAGTTGGCACCTTTTCAATCAGGACAGGTTTAGTGCATGGATGATCAAACGTCTGGGGGCATTTAGCATCAACCGGGAAGGTATGGATAAAAAAGCTATTAGTTTTGCAATTAAAACGTTGGTCGACGGGGAGCGAATGCTGGTAATTTATCCTGAAGGCTCAGTTTCCAGAAGTAATGACTTCATGCATCCTTTTTTAGATGGTACCGGATTCATTGCGAGAACAGCTGCAAGGAAACGTGCAAAGTTAGCTGATGAGAGAAACTCCGGTAAGGTCATGGTGCATCCAGTCGCCTTTCGTTATCTGTTTATAGGCGATTTTGATAGTTGTTGTGAGCATACTTTGAATTTGCTAGAGACACATCTGAAGTGGGAGCCGCAGACGCACCTGCCTTTACTCGAACGCATCGCCAAGGTCGCAGCTGGCTTACTTTCTGAGCGGGAAGTAAAGTATTTAGGACGAGCTCAGGAAGGCGGATATTATGAACGAATCAAAGCTCTGATTGTTCATGTCCTTTCCAAACAAGAACGAAAGTGGAAGGGGGNAGTGCAAANNGGAGATTATATTGCACGNGTNAAGTCGTTGCGTCCCATNATCGTGCCNGATCTCGCTAAAGGTCATCTGAAAGTTGAAGAAGCGGCAAGTCGACGTCAGGATCTGTATGATCTTAATTTTGTTCAGCAGCTTTGTTACTACCCCGTTGATTANCTCTCAGGTAATACGGGAAANGTAACAGCAGAACGTATCATTGAAACACTCGAGCGTCTGGAAGAAGATCTTACNGACATGATCACGATGCCACGTCGCTTTAAGCTGGTNATCGATGTGCTTGATGCTGTGGAAATACCTGCTGAGAAACTACCGCGTGGTGCAGAGAATGATCCGGTGATGGACGAAGTACGAGATCGTCTCGAAGCTAATCTGGCTTTGTCGGCGGAATTGATGCCGGTTTATGAGCCAGAGCTTGAGGNTTAAACTTGTCCCAGAACAATCCGAGGATTGCCCGCATGATCTTGTTTAATGTTGACGCTTTGGTAGCTATGCTCTTCCAGCAATTGCTGGAGACCTGAGGCAAGCATAGGGCTTGTTTCGAGAACTAACCAGCCACTTGCATTTAAGAGAGGCTTTGCTTCCGGAATTAGGCGTTGATAGATTTCCATCCCGGTGGGGCCGGATGTCAATGCTAAGAGAGGTTCATAGTGTTTTACATCAGGACGACACTGGACGAGCTCAGAATCACTGACATAGGGCGGATTACTAACGATGATATCAAAGGCTTCCCCCTGAAGCGGAGCGCAAAGATCACCACTGCGGAATTGAATACGATCAGTGACGCCGTGGGAATGAGCATTTTCCTGAGCGACAGACAATGCGGCCTCCGAGATATCGGAGGCGACAAACTGGCTGTGCTGCAATTCTTTGGCTAATGTAATAGCCAGTATTCCACTACCTGTTCCAATGTCGGCAATTTTGCCGGTCTCGGCTTTTTTACTTTTGGCTAGATCCAAGATTGCCTGGATAGCCTCTTCGGTATCCGGTCTTGGAATTAACGTGTCCTTGGTGACTTTAAACTTAAGAGAAAAGAACTCTTTGTGGCCAACCAGGTAAGCAACTGGGCATCCGGCAGCACGTTCTTTGACAAGTTTGCGAAATGTAGCCCGAACCTGATCGCCAGGATCTTCCTCGAATCGTGTATAGAGCATGATCCGTTCACAACCAAGCACGTTCGCCAGCAGGATTTCAGTATCCAGACGGGCAGACTCGGAACCGTTTTCGGTTAAGTACTGGTTGGTCCAGTTGATCAACCGGCCAATGGTCCAGGAGTTGTCGTTAGCTTCTGAAGTGTTCGTTTGTGACATGACGTGAGGCTGAAAATCCATTGCAGCCGGGGGGATGAATTTAGTCGTCGAGTGAACCCATTGATTCACGCAGTTGATTTCGATCATGGTCAATCAGTAGGTCAGAAACCATTTGCAGGTTACCGGCCAGAATTTGATCGAGTTTGTAGAGGGTAGCATTGATCCGGTGGTCGGTCAGCCGGTTTTCAGGGAAATTGTAAGTTCTAATGCGCTGGCTACGGTCACCTGATCCTATGAGCGACTGTCGCTCATTCGCACGTTTTTCATGTTCCTGCTGACGAAATAACTCATAAACACGAGCCTGTAGAATTCGAAGTGCCTTGGCCAGATTTTTGTGCTGGCTTTTTTCATCCTGCATCGAGACTACGATCCCGGTTTCGTAATGTGTGACTCGCACTGCGGAGGCTGTTTTGTTAACGTGCTGTCCGCCCGGACCGCTCGCATGGAATATGTCTTTTCGATAGTCATCGGGTTTAATATCGATTTCAAGATCTTCTGGTTCGGGCAGTACGGCAACGGTTGCTGCAGAGGTGTGGACTCGGCCTTTCGTCTCGGTGTCTGGTACACGCTGGACACGATGCCCACCACTTTCATAGCCAAGTTCCCGGAAAACACCATCGCCTTCAAAGGTAAGAGTAATTTCCTTAAAGCCCCCCAACTCAGTAGGACTGGCTTCCATGACTTCGACTTTCCATCCTTTGATTTCGGAATGTCTTTTGTACATTTCGTATAAGTCACGAGCAAAGAGAGCGGCTTCGTCTCCACCAGTGCCGGCTCGAATTTCCATCACGCACCGAGTCCGAGTGGCATCTTCTCCACCAATCGTCATATCCAGCAGTTCGGCCCAAAATCCTTCTCGGCGTTCAGTAACACCAGGAATTTCCATTTCGGCCAATTCTTGTTCTTCAGCATCATCGCTAGCGGCCATTTCCTTTAGCTCGCCCAGCTCTGCCACAACGTTTTTGAAATTCCGATAGAGTCCCGCAAGTTTTGCCAGCCCCCCATGCTCCCGAGCCACGGCCGCGAGTTTGGATGAATTCCCCAGAACTTCGGGATCCATCATCATCCCTTCGAGTTCTGTAAAGCGAGCGAGTTTTTCTTCGAGCATTTCTCGCATGAGACTGACAGTCCTTGATGTTGTTTTGAGTGTTATGTAGTAGGTCTATTATGCCATAGTGACTACTAACAGCCTAAATGACAAACGCAGTGATCAGCAAGGCCGATCACTGCGTTATATGACTATTCAGTGACATGTCAGAAAGGTGACGACGCCACTTTATATCAAGGCTACTTCTTCGTTCCGTAAGAACCAGCAGCAAATTTGTTCTTGAACTTTTCGATGCGTCCGGCCGTGTCCACGAACTTCAGCTTCCCAGTGTAAAACGGGTGGCATTCAGAGCAGATGTCGATTTTCAACTCGCTACGAGTACCACGAGTGGTGAATGAGGTCCCACACCCACAAGTGACACTAGTTTCGACGTAGTCAGGATGAATGCCTTCTTTCATCGTTTAGTTCCAATGTTTCAGATTTGGTTGATTTGTTTGTTGTTAAGGGCAATTTAGCTAGCGAACCCTTACCGTGACCAAGAAATGTTGATGGTCAAACAACTGAATATAATCCGAATATTCGGTTTCGACAAGAACCGCTATTGAACATTAAGAATTATATTCGAGACCTATTTTTCTTCGGTAAACGCTTGTTTTAACGCTTTTGCGCGAGTTGCTGNAAGAGGTCATAACGAGCCTGGATTTCGATCAAGCTATCATTTCCAAATTTTTCGCAAAAGGCGACTGCGACTTCGAAGGCTACGACATTTTCGATGATGATGGCAGCGGCTGAGACAGCACACACATCAGATCGTTCATAATTAGCGACTTCNTTTTCTTTTGATTCCAGATTGATGCTTTCAAGTGGCTTGCGAAGGGTACTAATTGGTTTCTTAGCCGCTCGAACAACCAGTGGTTGGCCATTAGTCATTCCCGCTTCCAGTCCTCCAGCGTTGTTTGTCGGTCGCTCGAAACCCAGAGTTGGAGAATCCTTTGTTGCGGCGTTATAGGTAATAGGNTCGTGNACCAGTGANCCCGGACGACGGGCAGCTTCAAAACCAAGTCCGATTTCAACACCTTTAATTGCCTGAACAGCCATGACAGCCTGAGCAATCTTACCATCGAGCTTGCGGTCCCATTGGGCGTGAGTGCCAAGTCCGAAAGGCAAGCCTTCAATACGAACTTCGAGGACACCTCCGAGTGTATCTCCGTTGCTCCCTGCTTCGTCGATCCGNGCGCAGATTCCNGCGTCCTGCTCGGGATTCAAGGAATACACTTCACTGGCTTCACGGTATTCTCGCAGTTGCTGGATATCTCCCTCTTTGGGATCGATTACGACTCCACCTAGCTCGGATACATAGCCGATGCATTCGATTCCAAAGGGCTTGAGNATTTGTTTTGCAAGTCCTCCAGCNGCCACCCGTACTGCTGTTTCACGAGCACTTGCTCGTTCCANGATATTTCGAATCGAGCCCAGATACTTGACGGCGCCTGTTAGGTCACCATGCCCAGGGCGAGGTCGTTCTAGGTCCTTCATCCGTTCCAGCTTGTAGTCTTTATTAATGACTTGTAGCGTGACCGGTGAACCCATCGTCGTGTTTTTCCAGATACCAGTCAGAACTTCGACTTTATCTGTTTCGATCTTCTGACGTCCTCCACGACCGTAACCACCCTGGCGCATTTTNAGGTCATAGTTGATCGATTCCAGGTCTAATTCGATACCTGCAGGGAATCCATCAACCAGCGCCAAAAGGGTTTTGCCGTGTGATTCGCCTGCTGTCCAGTAACGTAACATATTCGTGTGTTCTCCAAGAGTTCTTACTTGGTGTATTGCTATCACTTCAGTTTAACTTGAGTGGTAAATATCGGGTAGGTGCGTTAAAACTGAACCCTTGGGATAACTGCACTTCTAAAGAATCGGACCATTTACATGGCAGGCATCGCAGAACGACTGAAAAAGCGCTGGTTTCTTGTTTCTTTGGTCGTCGTTTTTACGATTGGTGTCGTTTTTAATNAGCCGTTAGCCGGCGTACCGGAAATGAAGCAGCTNCGATCCGGTATCGTCTTTGTTGTTCTTTATTTGATGGCTNTACCNTTAAGCCTGAAAGCGATTAGCTCNGGAATTCAACGCCCCNCAGGCACAGTCCTTTCGATNNTGATGAATTACGGTCTTCTGCCCATGGTGGCATACGGGGTTTCNTTGGCAATCAACGACCCACAAGTGGCTCGGGGACTTCTGGTAGCCGCTGTTACTCCCTGCACACTTGCCTCCGCATCTGTCTGGACTCGTAAGGCTGGCGGTAATGACAGTATCTCAATCCTGGTAACATTACTAACCAATTTACTATGCTTTCTGATTGCTCCCTTGTGGTTAATGTTTTACTTCGGCTCAAGGGAAGGGATGGAAAACATATCCCTACAGGAGATGGTTGTTAAGCTGGGGGCATTGGTCGTCCTGCCGATGGTTTTGGCTCAGCTGACACGTTTACATAAACCCACGGCAAACTGGTCAACAGATAATAAAAAGTACTTCAGCATTGCGGCCCAATGTGGCATCCTATCGATGGTATTCATGGGTGCGATTAAGGTTGCCCCAGAGTTAATTGCGGCCGGTGCCGACGAGGGAGTGACATTGGTGCTGGTAACAGTTACTAGTGTTCTGGCTGTTCACTGCTCGGTTTTTTGGATTGGTCTTTACACGGGGAAAATTTTGAAGTTAGCCCGCGAAGATTATATTGCGGTTGGCTTCGCGGGTAGTCAAAAGACACTCATGGTTGGCTTGCTTATCTGTATGGAGTTGAAAGTGCTTGTTATTCCGATGGTGCTCTACCATGTATGTCAACTTTTTGTCGATACGATTTTTGCAGATCGACTGGCAGANGAGACGAGGNATTNAAGTACGCAGGAGTCTACTGCTGAGGCGTCTCGCTAAATCTAATCGTTAACGANTGAGNGCTTCGCTTAGTGTTGCNGANCGNATGACAGAGTCAGGACGGTCNCCCAGNATAGGNCCGTTTTGGTGGCGTAGGATTGTCCCGACATAAGCNCCCTCGGTTTCACCACGTAGNGTAAAACCTGTCGGATCCCAGGTGAATTCACAATACAGAGATTCGTAAGGGACAGATTCTTCCTGAAGGTCACCCAGCCAGCGTAGTTGCAGCTTGGAGGCGAGTTGAGGCAGCCAATTTCGATCGATGGTGCCCTGCCCCCCCGTAATCGTTCCCTGCAGTCGTTGCCAATGATTGCTATTACAGATGGCTCGATGAATTCTTAGTGTCGCCTGTCCTTCGATCCCATTCTTGTCAGGATGTCGCAGTATTTTGCTGAGCTCAACATGTTTGATTTCCCCGTCTGCTGCAAAATCGACTTCGGATGTAAATTTCCCAGGATGGTATTTACTGATCAGCTGGCCATTAAAGGTGGCCTGTTCCCCGAGATCGATTTGGAGAGGTAAGGCATCATCCAATGTCGCCAACTTGATTTCATTATCATTGGTTTGTAATAGTAAGGTGGAGACGGTTGGGTAATGGTGCGTACGAGTCAGTTGAAGTGCGCATGGTTGGCGTTGATTACCCCAATTCACGGTAAGTCTGGAGGACTCAACAGATAATTCTATTTGTGCCGTACTGTTGTTGAGCTCATCGATGGGGAGATCATTGAGAAGTGTTAGCCCAACCTTCACTTTGAGTTGATGCTCTTCGGAGATAACCAAAACATGTTCATTCCACCAGTTCATCCAGGTGACGGGAGTGGTGTCGGGGATTTGTAGTGTGTGGATATTGAGTTTGGTTGATGAGTTGGAGTAATCCACGTCAACATGATTTGCTCGGCAGATGAGCTGATTGGATTCTCTATCGCTAATGCGAACATCTTCGAGAGCATATTTTCCGGGTTGTAGGAAGTGAATGTGTCCAATTTTAATATGACTGTTCGTTGCCTGGCTTAATTCTTCAATCCATTGCCCCCGCAACCATGATTGACCAAGATCCGTGTGACGCAGTATCAGTGTGCCTCCAATGAGAATGGAGGGTAAGAGAATACCGGCTGCAAAGAGCAGGCGATTGATAATACGTTGGCGTTTGTGCTTCATCGGATCCAACTTTGTAGCTTATAGGTACGGTGTGTACCTTCAATAAGATGCCAAAGAATAGCAAAAATCGTATCAGCGAAGCAAGAAGAACAATTTTAGTCGAGGATTTACTTCTTAATGGTCAGCGTCACTCGTTTCGTCGGATGCATTGTCGGNGNCTTCCTCTACCATNGGTTTGGCACTCGTTTCTGCTAAGGCAATATGTTTCCCAATTCCCGCAATGCCGGCTTTGTATCGACCCCATGCGATACCTAGTAGGATCCAGTTGATTGCAACGACAAGTNCTACCGANAAGATGGCGCTGGCGGCATTTTCACCTGCACCGTAAGAGTGTAGGCCAACCGNCNCATTATCAGTGTCTGCCAGAAGAGGTAAACCAAAGTTTACGCCTACCCAACTCATCATAATCATGGAGAAGCCTGCAATCGTTCCGGCGACCATTCCGAAATTGTTGAGCCAACCGGCAAACCGAGCATGTAAAAATGCTAGATAAATCAATAGCGAAATCAAAGCCCAGACTTCTTTCGGATCCCAGCCCCAGAATCGTCCCCAGGATACGTCTGCCCAAAGTCCGCCAAGGATTGTTCCGATAGCCAATAGCAATACAGCGACCTGGATAGAGCGATAGCAGTACTGAGCAAGTGAAGCACATTGTTCTGGTGGACGAAATGCTCCGCCCTCCACGTTACCGGCAGGNGCACGATATTTTCCAAATATGTAATAGCAAATGGAAATATTNCCAAGGCCAAGTGCAAGTCCGCCGGCACCGTAACTGGCAACAATGGTTAGCACATGAATTGTTAGCCAGAAGTTTGAACGTAAGACCGGCTGCAGAGGCGAGAAGTTTTCACTCACAATCTGAGCATCTGCCGCCTGAAGGTTGCTCAGTAGCAAAACGAGCCCACCGANACCGGTCATGAATGTACCGCCAATACCGAAGAAACGACGTTTGTGCATTTCGTCGAATGCTTTTNTTGAACTANTCTCGTCTCCTTTACGACGGAAATAGTCCTGNANAACGAGTGCTGGACTCNAGACCGTGGCCAGAATNAAACGNGGNAGCAACCACAANGTCAGTAGCAGGCAAATCATGCCGACAACCCATACTCCGACACGGTTCAAACTACTCCAATCGGACGGCCAGAGTTCCATATAAGGTCGTCCACCATCTCCGTAAGGTACTTGGGTTAGGAAATGGAAGAGGNNGAAGATTAACACNACACGAAGCACTGTCGANAGATAGCCAGCGACGTTCCATATCCCNGGCTTAAATCGACTTGTTTGNTGTTCNGTAAGATCTCGGGCTTCATTGAAAAANGGGATGTTCTTTANGAAAGGAGNTGCGTTGAGTCGCCATGAATCTTTGATNCCAGTGACTGTAATTGGTGTTAAAAGGAACCAGGCAGCTAGTAAGGACACGATGAACGGAACGAAAATAATTGTTTCGTACATATTCGTGACGGGAGCCCAGCCGGTGATTGTGACACGCAAATAGAAACCATAAACAGTCCATAGCAGGCCAAGCATTAGTGTGAAGACGCCCAGGTAAAAGAAGATGCGTTTAACTTTCTCTGCTCCAAAAGACAGGGAGAAAGCGATCAAAGCTAGAAAGCTGAATATCGCGGTGTATTGGAATGGCTTACTGTCGTTGTATTTGATCTCTGAGAGTACCTGACTAAATGCTTTACCTTCCGGATAGGCAGTATATTGCATCACGTCTTGATCACGATTTGTAGAGCTCAATGTTTGGGAGATTGCCGCATCTCGTGCTTCCGTGGCCTGNGGGCCAAGTGTTTGCAAGGCCTTCAGGAAATCGGCTTCTGCTTCATCAAATGCGAGGTTGTCACGCGAAACATAAGCAGTTGTGACAGCTTCCCAACTCGATCGTACGCGATTGATGCTGTTTTCATCCATTTTGGCNAGTAGACCGTTCTTTAGTTGGTCGGCAGATGGTAGTGTACCGTGCAACACTGCCTGAAGACTGATCCAAGGCTGAGTATTAGTNCCTTCATCACGATTTTTAGCCAGCGTGTATGGATTCGATGAAGGAACAACTAACATCGTTTGGCGATTAGCATAAACAGCTTCCTGGACTTGAAGAGCCAGCAGGTGGAATTCATGCGCTTTATGTTCCATTTCCCGAAAGAGTGATTGGAATTCTTTTAACTGGTCTGGNGATAATCCAGCGGGAGNGTCGGAAAACCCTCGACCGGTATCGGCAAAATTAGCTTCGAGTTGTTGCGTGTAATAACTAAAAGCGCGTGCATCTTCGGCAATCGCTGCAACGGTCATGCGTTCCGGAGAAGTGGCGTCTCGAATATCTTCTCGATCCGGAAGAGGAAAGCCTAGAATCTTGGCGGAACGGAATTGCATTAGCTGCGAATAGATTAATGTCTGTTGGATGCTTTGAGCTAACAATTGCCCNGGAGAAGGCTGNCCGGTTTCTGAAGNTGGTTGACCNCCAAAAAGTTCAGCTAGTCTACTGAGGCGATCGAAAAGAACNTCCTGCTCNTCATTAGATTCATTTAATTGGTCNACGATTTTACGCACNACGGTACAAAAAGCCTTGCGGTCNCCAATGTCAGCGATCTGTATATTACCAGTGAGCGGTGAGTCTGCNTGCAGCGATNCNCCCCGGAACGTGTCNAGCCGTCCCAGCACCTTTTCAAGTTTTGCAAATTCAGGTGAGCTCAGATTATCACGGTCTTGGAGCCATTCCTTCAGTGAGGGGGAATCTTTAAGCTGAGCCGGCGACACGTATTTGTAGGTTAAATCTTCAACGGGCACACCGATGACATCTCTTACATCATTGTGATTAGCATAGATGAA
>PAJC01000034.1 GCA_002705165.1 Planctomycetaceae bacterium
AATAATGGCAGGCCAAATCAACCAAGATCCAATCCAAACTATTCTCGGCCAGTAAGCCAACCCGATTGCCCGGGGAAACCCCAAGATTTTGCAGTAGCAAAGCAGTGTCATGAACACGTTCATATAATTCCTGCCAACCGATCTCTTGCGAGTCATACTCATTACAAATCCGCAGGGCATCGTCTTGCGGATTTGATTTAGCACGTTGTTGTAGAACTTGGAGGAACTTCATGAAACTGAGAACTAGATTATCCTGGGGAGCGGCAGGCCCTTTATAATGAACGTGTTCGTGTAATCTTTATTGTACGTAAGACCTTATCACTTGCCTCTAATCCCGTTGAAGAGATGCCACATCGCTTTTATTTTTTCGTCTGTTTGATTTTTATCTTACTCTTAAATTGTCCTGTCTCGATTGCGACTAACCAACAGACCGTCATATTGCAATTTGACTATGGCAATGGATTTAGCAAACAGTATAAGACCCTCTCTCTCTCACGGGGAGATACCGTCTTGGATGCGATGAAAACAATGCAAAAACATCCTCAAAAGATTCCGTTTAAGACTCGGGGAAGCGGTGAACTAACCTTCATTACTGAAATCGATATGATCAAGAACGAAGGGAATGGCAAAAACTGGATGTTCTATGTGAATGGCCAGCGAGCTAATGTTGGCGTCGGATCGTACAAACTTCAGGCGAACGATCGAATCGCATGGAAATACGAAGTGTTCCAATAATCAATATTTTAAAGTCATCACTGGACAACAAGCTGATCCGCTTTCGAGGTCAACCAGATCTTACCCAAAGCATAACTACCAAAGAACAGGCTGACAAAAATCATATCGCCTAGAATGGTCTGGCGGAAGAATGGAAGTGCTGCTGTATAACACTCCAGTAAACCAGCAGTATTCATCGGATAGAATGAGCTACTTGACCACACGGCGAGGTTCGTTCCAAGAAAGAAGAGGACTGAAAACCCCAGACCTGTCGCTCCTACTGAGGCAACCGACAGCACAGGAGACTTTTGATTTTGGTGGAAATTATTTAGCGATCTCCCAGCTACTGCTGGCAATGCGAGTAAGATGTAGACGGAAACCATAACCTTCGGAGCATAGCCTCCGAAATATAAATCACTGATCGTCAACACGATCAAAGGAACGGCTAACGCCAGCACTCGTCCTCTCAGGATATAGCCAGCTAACAATGCCAAGGCTGCTACAGGTGAAACGTTTGGATAGTCCTCAAGGCCCAAACGCAGGATGACGCCTACACACACCAAAAGTGCCACCATAAGAATCTCTTTCGGATTCACCTTGAATTNCATAATCCATNCCTTANGTTCTGATTAGCTACCAGGTACTACTGGCGNGGGTTCCCCNGGATTAGCTGCTGGAGCAGCNGTGTCAACAGGACCTGCTGNNGGNAATANGAAGCTTTCAAACTTTCGTACTTCATCTTCGAGGTCAGCCAACATTGTTTCACGATCCGGCTCTGCCACTGGTTCATCCGGTGANACAGCACTGTCATTAGATGGCATACGAATCGTTGCAACTAAAGCATCCATACTTTCTTGCAATTTTGTAAGAGCAGGCTGTCCCGCGTTATCTTGCANGGCCGCCAAGACCATTCCGGTAGATGGAATCCTATTAGGACCTGCCTGACGTCCTTCCTTACCAATCGCCAGTACCACATGATAAAGTTGGTAAGCGAGAATTCGACGGGAGTAATCAACACGACGTTTTTCTTCCTTGCTTAAAACTGAAGCTCCACCACCAAAGACGTCACCGCCCATACCGCCCATCATGCCACCCATACCACCATCCATACCTCCCATGCCACCATCCATACCGCCCATGGCTCCTCCCATGCCGCCATCCATGCCGCCCATGGCTCCTCCCATTCCACCATCCATACCGCCCATGCCACCACCAAAATCAGTGACGCCACCAGCTGCTTGGGCAGCTTCCGCTTCTTTCTCAGCTTCAACGCGAGCCAATTCATTACGACAAATCTTAATGGCAAGCAAGCCAAGTGCGTTGGAGGTATCCTCTAAAGCAACCTTCGTTTGAGCATCATAATAGAAGTAATGTAGGGCTTTGGCTGCTGACAGACGTAACGAGATCGGGGCATCATCGTCTTTAACAATGGCTACAATCNCTGGAAGAATTTGACCATTATCACGTCCAATGGCAGATAGAACTTCTAACGCTCGTCGTTGCAACCATGTCTGGCCCGAAGGGGTACGTCCGGCAGCCACCGCTTCCTGATTCAAAAGGCTTAAAGCCTGAGTTGCAATCACAACCTGATTGTTGCCGGGGATGTGATTGGTCAAACGATTCATACGGACATGACGTAAAACACCAACCCAACTTGCGAGCAGTATTGCATCGTTAGCAGCACCACCCTGCACATTTTGCACAAGAAAACTCAACGCCGTCGTCGAAGGCACAGGAACTCTTCGCGTTTGATCTGGATTATAATTNGANCGCTGGTTCATCTGACCGACAANCAACATCGCGTTATATTTAACCGCCGGATGGAAATTNCCCGTTATGAATGTCTGCATCTGAGGTAGGACGACATTATTGACAATGTGCTGATAAATTNCATCATTCTGACAACGAGTACTCANTTCATTGACAAAAGTCAAACGCTGAGCGGAAAGATCACCCATCGACTTGGCATGAGTAAACTGAGCCAAGATATTGTTTTCATACCACCCCTTAAGNAGCCCCTCATTCGTCATCTGAACCGCACCGGGAGTCCCTTCCCCAAGTGTAAAGGACGTATTCAGTTGNGATTCACCACGCATAATCAGTGCAATTTGAGCACGGGCCTGATTGATGTTTTGTTTTACCTGATTCAGTTGAGCTCGGGATTCAGGAGCCTGATGTGGCGCCAGATCGAACTGAGGAGCAATTGGAATTTCTGTATANGNTGACGGTTGTTGCGCATTAGCTACCGTNANAAACGAAAACCAACTGACCNAGAGTAAAGCAAAACCTAACTTTTTGAACAGCACTGTATTCCCCTTTGAATTAGCTGTTATTGATCCCCCAAAAGGACCTTTCTCATTCTTCTATCATACGTACCCTTGAAATCCCAAGTCAATTCAAGGAATAGCTCAGAAACGAAACTTAAGGCACAATATGACACTATCAACCTCGACCTAAAACGCGCGAATTTTCCAAAACAATCGTTCAGCAAGAAAAATCCGAGGGTAGAAACTGATTTGGGGACGCTATAACCGGAATGTCTTAACATTTACCACCTGACACCCTCAAAACTTTAGNTGCGTCCAACGAATGAAAAGTGTACCAATTTATGGGGCTACTTCAGCTAATATTATAGTGAAGAGNGGTATTTCCACCCNTCGACANTGGAGATCACTCAACCTTTTTTGCGGCTATAGGTAATTAGCACCATTCCAGGCTCCTTACCGTCAAACTTCTCAGGATAAGCCTTCCCTTCCAGTGAATAGCATATNGTTAACTTATCTCTTCCCTCTAATTTATAGATTCCAAGTATCTTCTTCCCCGCGTTCTCTCCCTTCACTCCTGTGATCTCAATCTTTGCAGGTTTAGAATCCTCCTCCAGAACAAAGGTTCCCTCATCAACAACTTCGCCCATACGCGAAGTACTATATTGCTTTCCACGCATTTGCAACTGAATCATCTTATTGAAGTCAGCTGGCACTTCATTGCCTTCAATCACTGCGACAGAAACTTGCCAGTCACCANGAAAGATCTTTGAGTCATCCGCTGACAAAGTGGTAACGGCAAGAGTTAGTAACAAGACAGAAAGGATACTGGACTTCATCATCAGACTTTCAAACCTATTGAAAACGTTCACAATCTACAGCACTTAATTTTACAATAGAACTTAGCAGTAGAATCCTACAGAAGTTTCTCTGGACTTTCAACTTCAGAATGGGTTGTGACTCATCAATCGAAACCCTGATCATTTTGAAATATTCTGGCCTGTCGAAAGAACTCCTTTCGCAGTCGCTCACTTTCCATTTGTGTTTCTTCCNCCAGCGGCATTTTGGGCATCGCNTCATGAANACGCTGCGCAAAACGACCCTGTCCTCGNTCCATTACCTCGCCTGATATTCCACCATAGACTGGAACATCCTGCACACCACAACTAGGTGATCTCGACTTAAAAACATAACCGCAAACATTTTGAATCTGAAGCTGCTCAATCCAATCGTCGGCAACCGAATCCATCTTTTCCGACCAATCCTGACGAGATTCAATTGCCATCAACATCCGCTGGCCATCATGCAACTCGATCTGAATTTTTTCTCGAGGTACAGGCATCCCGGCTTCCAATTCCGGACAAATCGGGATCCACTCAACTCCTGCCACGCTTTCCAGCCAGGCTTGAAGCTTATGTTTACCGTCGTAGCGAACGTTTTGCCCTATCAAGCAGGACGAGATGGCGATGGGGATTGTCAAAGTCATAATCCCCCCATTGTAGCAAACACATCTCTAACCACAATTTTGAACATCTTCTCAGGTTGTGCCAATATTGGAGTGAGGTGAAAATGGATTTTTACGAGTCTCTAACATAGTTACCCATGTCTCCTAAAAAGCTCATACTTATTATTTTCGTTATTTCCATGAGCTATGCTGTGCTGCGCTATAACCTTTTTGGCAATGTCCCGACCTCGGACATCCCATTCTATGTACTGAACAAAGTATTCGCATTTNGCGGGTTACTATTGNTGGGCATAGCAGGATTGAAATCCACATCTCCAGAGCGTCATAAGTTGGGGATCGCTGCGGCATATTGTCTACTAATGCACGTCATCATCACACTCGCTATTTTCTCACCCNAGTACTTCTCAAAATTGTTCGAGGCAAACTCTCGCAGACTGACACTTTCTGCAAGCCTCTCGTTGCTTTGTGGAACTTTGGCGTTTGNCTGCCTAATACATTTATGGAGAGTATCGATCAGCAGNCGTAAAGGCACCGATTTGAGTCTTGTCAACGGACTGGGAAGACTCCTGCTGCTATTTACTGCTGGGCATACCGCGTTCATGGGAGNCAGTCTCTGGTTCAGTCCTAGCACATGGCCCGGCAAACTCCCACCGATCACACTATTCGCCTTCGCGACAGCCATGATCTTTCTTTGGATTACTCACAAGCGTAAGCGANCAGATGCCTCAACCTGAACAAAACATGATCAGCACATTTGACTGTGTCATCGTCGGCGCCGGTGCNGCAGGCCTGATGGCTGCTATCGAATCAGCAAAGCGAGGACGCCGCGTGTTGTTACTTGAAAAGAATTCGAAACCCGGCGTAAAGATTTTAATGTCCGGTGGTACGCGGTGTAATCTCACGCAAAACACGGATACTTCCGGAATCATCTCTGAGTTTGGTAAAGAAGGTCGTTTTCTCCACTCAGCTCTGGCTGCTTTCTGCAACACAGACCTGATCGCCTACTTCAACCAGCGCGGGGTACCGACCAAGGTTGAGCCAACCGGTAAGGTTTTNCCAAGAAGTGACCGGGCGAAAGACGTATTGGACGCGTTGGTCTCAGATGCTGAGGAAAACAANGTCGCCTTAAATCTGAAGGAACCGGTGCATACCATTGAGTCAGAAGACAATACCTTTCGAGTACACACTCAGCATGCCATCTATCGAGTCGACCGNGTCCTAATCACCACGGGAGGGATCTCCTACCCAGGCTGCGGCACCACAGGCGATGGATATCAATGGTGTAAACAATTCGGCCATTCGCTTGTCGAAACCGTTCCGGCACTGGTCCCACTTAAAACNCCTGATCAAAGCTGGACTCGTGACTTACAGGGTTTAACACTCGAAAACGTCGAATTGTCAATCATCAATTCATTACAAAAGACACTCGCAACAACACGGGGCTCAACACTGTTCACTCATCTTGGAGTCTCCGGTCCGTCAGCAATGAACATCAGTAGAATTGTTTCGTACTCCGATGATTCCGATTTATCTCTACGGATCAACTTTCTCCCAAACCTAAACGTTGAACAAAAGTTCTCTTACCTAAANAATCTGTTNCGCGAGCAAGCTAAGAAACAAATTGGCACTGCACTTAAAGGCATCTTGCCGACAAGAGTCATCCACGTATTATTGGAACAATCCAAAATCAATCCAGCATCTCGCTGTGCCGAAGTATCTAAAGCAAATATTCGCAAGCTAACAAAGGCTTTAGATGGACTGGCGACCAAAGTGACCGGAACCCTTGGATTTGCCAAAGCGGAAGTCACCGCGGGTGGTGTCAATTTACTGGAAATCGATTCAAAAACGATGGAAAGTAAGTGCCAGNCAGGACTGTTTCTAGCCGGTGAAATCCTCAATTTGGACGGGCCTATCGGCGGCTACAANTTCACCGCTGCGTTTGCTACAGGCTTTTTGGCCGGACGTTACCTGTAANNATCACTCTGCTACAGTCGTAACGGTTATTCCAGTAGGCCAAGAAAAAGAATAATACGTCGTCCGTTCGTTCTGTCTTCCATAATTCGNTAGATAATTAACTACGATAAATGGGTNGCCATCACCCCAAGAGGTAACGTTGTCCAAAGCNACAAAAATCATACTGGCATTTGCTGTACTGAACGCCGTGTTATTTGGTTGGTATAGCAGCTTCATCGCCGAAGACGCCTATATTGTCTATCGCTATAGTGAAAACCTGAGTGACGGCAACGGACTCGNTTTCAATCAGGGAGAGTACGTCTCTGCGNTGACCTCCCCCTTGCACAGTCTCATCGTGAGCGTGCTCTATTGGTTTAGCGGCGAATCAGTTTGGAGTAATCGCCTTGTCGCATTGCTACTGCATTTCGCGGCCACGGCGTATTCCTATCAAATTTTACGGCAATACAGAACTCTGGTACTTTACGGCTTAATGGTTTGGCTTAGTCCTTACATCATCTTTTGGACGGCTGGTGGATTAGAAACTATCTATCTATCTAGTNTTCTAACCGTCGNGTTTACAGCAGCATGCCATTGCAGNCAGCAATTCTCACCTCAAAACCAACTGCTCTTTTCAGTCTGTCTGGGNCTGGCATTTCTCACCAGATTCGACAGTTGTTTAGTCACTCTACCGCTATGGTTTCAGGTGGCNAACTGCCAATGGAAGCATTCGGAAAACAGCAAGCTGCGGGCTATCCTTTATCTCCTCCTTCCGGGACTGATGATCGCACTGGCTTGGCTTAGCGTNTCCTATAGCTACTATCATGATATCTTTCCAACATCGGTTTACCACAAGCCTGCACGCTGGGACCATCAACGCACCAACGTCCTGTATATGATCCAATTCGGGCTTTTAACAGGTCTCCTTCCATTNCTTGGCTGGACATTGATTAGCCATGTCAAACATAACGGATCGCGGCTGAAGTCAACGGTCAAAGTAACGTTAAGAAACCACTGGGGAATTTTCACCGGCGGAATTATTTTTTTCTGGTATGCNACAGGAACGGCGACNGCTCACATGATGTTTTCCTATCGAATGCTACTTCCCTACCTGCCCATACTCGTAATCATCCTNATCGACTTGATGGACAACATTCACGATGACGGCCTNCAAGCTGGAAGATTTGGACATCGTGGGTGGGGTGTGGTANTGGCTTTAGCNGTTACGATGCAAAGCCTGCAATTTTATTACATCGATCAGATCTCCATCAACCCGGGACGCTACGGAGAGTACACAAACCTTTCACGACAAACGTATATGGAATTCATGTCGATTCTGGAAGAGCAAGCGGAAGCAATTAACACCCATTGGCAACAGGAAGGTACCGACCGCCCACCACAAATACATGTTTATGCTGCCGGTATTCTTCCGTACAAACTGGAGCGGTCAAAAATTGTGGACTGGGGGCTCGTATCGCACCGTAAAAATGTCAAAGTAAACGCGGCGCAACGCGGACTCTTATACAGCTCTGATTACATTATTACCCTGACACCTCGACACTTCACAAAGAAACACCAGTTACAGAGATCGCCTGACTCGCTCGAACTAATTCATGAAGAACAACTTGCTGGCTTCGACCATGCCAATGATCAATTGGAGACATTTTCTGTCTTTTTCAATCGTTCGCCGAACGAATACAAACTACCAGCTTACGTTGACGGCCCTGCACTTACACCTATTCCTGAAAAGATACATTAGCATGGCAATGCCCGACGACATCGCCGAAACGACTTTACCGACGGTCGAGGAGTCCTGTTCACGTTCTTCGCTCAAGAAACAGTGCACACTTGCCTTCTGTCTGTTACTGGCTAGCATTGCCTATTTGGGAGTTCGAACACACCGATCGTTCTTTCATGACGATGCCTACATCACTTTGCGTTATGCCAATCACTGGCAAGCAGGAAGTGGCCCGGTCTGGAATCCCAACGAACGAGTCGAAGGCTATACAAGTTTTCTACATCTGGCTGTACTAACCCCACTGCAAAAAATCGGCATCTCACCGGAAGGTTCCGCGCGAATCGTGGGGCTCTGCTCTTACCTCGCTATCTGGATCACGATTGTTTATTACAGTTACAAAACTGAATCGAATCAAATTCACCGACTCACCAAGATGTTGATTCTCATGGGCACCATTCCAACTGCCTTTATCACTATTGCCTGGAGTCTGGGAGGACTCGAAACACCGCTNTACATGTTGTTATTGATGNCAGCNACTTACCTATTCACAACATTCGAACAGAACGNTTCCACNNGNAAGGCGATTACTGTCGGACTGCTGCTGGGACTTTGCACTCTNACNCGGCCCGAAGCGGCNCTNTTTGTCGTCATCACCATCANTACAGGGCTNGTGTTCTACNAATCAAGGAAGATCTCACTTTGTATNCTGCTGGCATTTAGTATCCTTTANATGCCCTACTTCGTTTGGCGATGGCAATACTACGGAGACATACTNCCCAACACTTTTTATGCAAANCTAGGGACACCGCTCACCAAACGTCTTCAAGATGGGTTCTATTACTTGCATACATTTCTGCGGTCAGCGCCCTGGACTGCATTACTCGCACTGGCAAGCTGGGGCTATACACTTTTCAAACAATCTGACCGAAGAACGACCAGTTGGAAATATATGACAGCAATCAGCCTGGTTGCCACAATTTATATAGTCTGGACTGGTGGCGATCACATGCCAGCCTATCGTTTCTGGGCTCCCTTGATTCCCATTTATGCCTGGTTCATTGCTCATGCATGGTCATCACAAGCAGACACAACAACATTCAGACAATGGGCTCTGTTACCGGCAATTCTCATCGTTCTGAGTATGAGTCAGTTCCTGGTTGTAGAGGAACGCATGCAGAACGCTCGACGTGCTGATCCTGCAGCAGCTATAGGCAAACAGGTTGGAAACTATATTTCAAAACACTTCGCCCCCA
Organism: Planctomycetaceae bacterium; assembly: GCA_002705165.1. Lineage (GTDB taxonomy): Bacteria > Planctomycetota > Planctomycetia > Pirellulales > Pirellulaceae > UBA721. The sequence goes on from PAJC01000034.1 coordinate 9,385, forward strand.
AATCAGTAATTGCAACCAACTCCGCAGGTGCCGTTGCCTACTTTGCTCCTGACCACTATTTCATCGATATGCTCGGCCTGAATGATCGCACCATTGCCAAACGCGATAATTTCCCAATACGAACGCACTGGCAGCAGTTTCCAGGGCATAGCAAAGGTGACGGGAAATACGTGCTCTCGCGTCACCCGAACTATATCATTCTGGGGCCGGCGGAGGGAACGGTTGCTAATACTGCCAACGAAAAGAAAGTCAGCGTTGTCTGGTTCTTGTCTGATCAGGAGATCGCAGAAGCACCGGCGTTTGTCAGCAACTACCAGCTGAAAACAGTTTCATTAAGTAACACATTAATATTTAATTATTACGAACGTAAGCAAGCAGCTACTCACCCTTAAGCACTTGGTCAAAGAGTGGAAACGCCACATCTCCATTCCAACGATGACCACCGTCGAAATGATCGTAGTGTAGATTCTCGCGCTGACCATAGGCGTTATAGATACGCTCCAACCTTTGTTTGAACTTTGTGTCCCAGCCATCACCAACAATTAAAGCGTCTTTATTTCCCATTTCCCAAACAGCAGGTCGGGGAGCAATCAAACTACCTATCTCGCTGTAATCTCCATATTCCAAGAGACTGGGGATGATCTGCAAGCCACAACTATAACGTAGCGACGTTCGTTCCTGTAGCAGATTCAGAGCGCCACTGATTGCAGCAACCTTAATACGAGGTTCCATGGCTGTCGCCATCATGGTCATGCGACCACCATACGACAAACCAGCACAACCTATTTTATCGGGGTCGACTTCCGACCGACTTTGAAGGAAGCTGACTGCCCAGCGAATATCCCGCACATTTTCAGCAAGCGGTACCCGCCCCAATGCCATCATGCGTACAAATGTCACGGCACAGGGGTCCGAACCATATCGATCTTTTTCAACTCGATCACCAAACGGAATTAAACAAGGACAAACCACAACATAGCCACGACGAACAAATTGCAAACCATAGTCATAATTGGCACGTTCAATGTCAGCTGCTACACCAGGCAGATCCGCTCGACCCGCCACGGCATGATGCCCGAACTCTCCATGACCATGTATCGCCACCACCGCGGGTCTTCCCCGAGACACTCCATCACCAGGAATGAGCAGATAGACTGGAAGATCCGGAACACCGTTAGCTTTGAGAATAATCTCATAGCGAGTGTGATCCTCCATTCTCTTTCCTCCCACCATCACGGTTTCCCACCGTTTTGGCGGACTGGTTGAGCCCACTAATTCTCTTAACTTTCCGGAGAAGCCGGTATGCCATTGTTCTGCCTCAGTGACTGTCTCACCGTGAAACAGCATCTGCAACTTCGCCTTCGAGATTTCCTGACGCAGGGACTCATTGATCGTCTGAGTCGAGAGATCCTCGCGTCCCTGTTGTCCCTGTTGTCCCTGTTGTCCCTGTTGTCCTAGTAAGGAACCTAACAACATCGACTGCAACCACAGGCTGAAAAACAGCCGTTTGAAAGCCATCATTTTCATCGAGCACATCGGACTACCGTGCAGTCCAACCTCCGTCGACGACCAACATGCTTCCAGTCATATAACTAGAAGCATTACTAGAAAGAAAAATAGCGGCTCCTTGAATCTCTTCCATCTCGCCCCAGCGTTCTAAGGCAACCGCGCCAACAATAAACTTCTTAGTTTGCTCATCATCTTTGATCGGAACATTCATCGGCGTAAGAAACGGCCCGGGGCAAATCGCGTTACAGGTGATTCCAAATTCGGCAAGCTCGAGTCCCAGAGCCCGAGTCATCTGAGCTACAGCACCCTTACTCGAAGTGTACGGAGTTCGATTCGACAGGCCAACCAAGCCAAGTGTACTCGCCAAGTTGACAATACGACCATAGCCCACCTTCTTCATATGAGGCACGACAGCTCGAGCCATTCGCCAAACACCGTTGACGTTGACATCCATAACTTGCTGAAAATCTTCGAAGGAGAGTTCATCAATCGGGCCACGAATGTTGATACCCGCATTATTAATCAATACATCAACTTTACCGAACTCACTGATACATTTCTCTAACACTGCGTTGACATCATGTTCGCATGTCACATCCGCCTTAAGACCAATCGCTCGCACCCCGTGATCTGCCGTAATCTCATCTGCCGCGGCGTCGGCTTCTTCCTGATTGCGGCTAATAAGCAGTACATCCGACCCTGCAGATGCCAAACCAGCTGCCATTGCCTTACCAAGCCCTTTAGAACCCCCGGTAACAATCGCAGTGCGGCCGGTCATGTCGAACTGTTTAATTCCTGGTAACGCCATTTTCTATTCTCCATCTATAAAGAAAAACCGCAGACGCACTTGGTATTAAGTTCGCCTGCGGTTGGTCCATCAATTTTGCCTATCTGCTTAACTTGCTTCCTGTTTGGCTTCTTCAGCCTTCTTAGCTGCTTCTTCTTCAGCCTTCTTAGCTGCTTCTTCTTCAGCCTTCTTCTTAGCTGCTTCTTCTTCAGCCTTCTTCTTAGCTGCTTCTTCCTCAGCCTTCTTCTTAGCTGCTTCTTCTTCAGCCTTCTTCTTAGCTGCTTCTTCTTCAGCCTTCTTCTTAGCTGCTTCTTC
>PAJC01000035.1 GCA_002705165.1 Planctomycetaceae bacterium
GTTTCCTCTTCCGCTACTTCTTCCGCTACTTCTTCCGCTACTTCTTCCGCTACTTCTTCCGCTACTTCTTCTACCGAGCTTGTCTCTTCAGCCGCCTCTTCTGCATCGGCTGCGTAGCTGTCACTCAAGCTTTTGAATTCGTTAATAGCGCCGATCAACTCTTCTTCGTCACGAATCGAACCGTCGTTGCTAATGGCATCTAGGATTTCAGGTTTCTGATCTCGTAGAAACTCCAGGAAACGGGTTTCGAATTCTGCTACCTTGGTAACTTCGACTTCATCAAAATGGCCATTTACACCGGCATAAATTGAGCAAACCTGTTCGGCCACTGGTAGGGGGGTGTATTGCCCCTGCTTCAACAGTTCGACCATACGGTACCCTCGGTCTAGTTGTCGTTGAGACGCTGGATCAAGATCGGTACCGAGTTGAGCGAACGCTTCCAGTTCACGGAAGGCAGCGAGGTCAAGTCGAAGACCACCGGCAACCCCTTTCATCGCTTTGATCTGAGCTGCACCACCCACGCGAGAAACCGATACACCAACGTTCATCGCAGGGCGAATACCTGAGAAGAAGAGGTCAGGTTGTAGGTAGATCTGACCATCGGTAATCGAAATCACATTGGTCGGGATATAAGCAGAGACTTCACCTTCGAGTGTTTCAATAATTGGCAGCGAGGTCAGTGAACCGGCGCCAAGTGCGTCACTTAGCTTGCTGGAACGTTCCAGCAGACGGCTGTGACAGTAGAAAACGTCACCAGGGAAAGCTTCTCGTCCGGGAGGACGACGCATAAGCAGGGAAAGTTCACGGTAAGCGTTGGCCTGCTTGGAAAGGTCGTCGTATACCGCAAGCGTATGTTCACCTCGGTACATGAAGAATTCAGCCATTGATGTGCCGGCGTACGGAGCGATGTACTGCAGAGGAGCAGGGCAGCTGGCACCGGCGACGATCACTGTCGTGTAATCCATAGCGCCGCGTTCTTCCAGAATCTTGATTACGCCTGCAACCGAAGAGTCTTTCTGTCCGACCGCTACATAAAAACACTTCACTCCTGAACCCTTCTGGTTAAGGATGGTGTCAATGGCAATCGCCGTTTTACCCGTTTTACGGTCACCAATAATCAATTCACGTTGTCCACGTCCAATGGGAGTCATGGAGTCGATTGCTTTGATGCCGGTTTGCAGTGGTTCGCCCACAGGTTGTCGTTCAGCCACACCCGGTGCTCGTGCTTCCACGACGCGGGTCTCTGTTGAATTAACCGGGCCTTTGCCATCGAGTGGATTCCCCAGTGGATCCAAAACTCTTCCGATCACAGCATCACCAACAGGCACAGAAAGCAGGCTCCCAAGAGCTTTCACTTCGTCGCCTTCTCTAATCTGCAGGTAGTCACCAAGGATGATGACTCCGACGCTGTTTTCTTCCAGGTTAAAAGCCAAGCCGTTAACGCCGCTAGGGAATTCGACCATTTCACCGGCTTTAACTCCGGATAGACCGTAAACCCGAGCGATACCGTCGCCGACTTCCAGGACGGTTCCGACTTCGCGAACGTCCAACTGACTTTCGTACTGCTCAATTTCCTGCTGCAATACGGACGCAATTTCGTCTGCGTTGAATTTCATGGAAGGTTTTCCTTACGTTTACTAAAAATGATTGTGTTCGGTGTTGTGATTAGCTATCCGCTGAAAAGCGTTCCGTAGCTATGCGAATTTCTCGAATGGTGTTATCTTTGGCCAACTCGCGTACGCGTTCGAGTCGATTGGCGACGCTGCCGTCATAAACAGTGTCACCGACCCGGATCAAGCTACCACCAATCAACTTGGGATCAACATTGAGAACGAGTTCGACAGTAGCGTCGAATGCTGAACTCAATGCAGCTTTCATCGAATCCCGAGTTGCCTGATCCAGTTCCTTGGCCGTGGTTACCTTAACTTCGAGTTGCCCCTGCTGCGCGAACAGTTGTTCTCGAAAACTAGCATAGGTTACTCGGAGGCAGTCTAGACGCCCGTGCTTTGAAGCAACTTTCAGGAAGTTAAGAAACGTTTTTGTTACTTTCCCCTGAAAGGCCTTGTTGATGATGCTTACTTTTTCGTTATGAGCAATACGCGGCGATCCCAGAATTGACTCAATCCGGGGATTGACGTTGAGGACGTCCTCCACCAGACTTTCGAATTCTGCTAACACCGCGGTTGTTTCTCCGGCTTGCTCAGCAGCCTTGAGCAGTGAAGTTGCATAGACTTCCCCAACCTGCTGCTTGCCGGTATCCAGCGTTGTTTTGTGTTGTGGTGCTTCCGGTTCAGCCATCGTTTAACCTTCCTGGATGTTGTCCAGCGTTTCCTTAATCAGTGCCTGATGATCGGAGGCATTTAATTCTTTGTTGACAATTTTTCCGGCCAGTGCAACTGCGATGTCCGCCGATTTTTCAGCAACATCCTGCAAGGCAGCGTTTTTGGCAATTTCAATATCGTTCAAAGCACGATCTCGTTCTGCGGTGGCTGCTTCCCGAGCTTCCTCTACAATTCGATCTTTTGTGGCTTCGGCATCACGACGGCCTTCAGCGACTATTTCGTTGGCTTCCTGAGCGGCGGCTGCGATTTTTGCTTCGTATTCTTCGAGCAGACGTTCCGCTTTTTCAGCACTTCGTCGAGCGTCAGCGATATGGTCAATGATTCCCTGCTCACGGTCATCAAGTGCTTTCTTGATTGGATTCCAGGCAGCCACTCTTAGGATGACGACCATCAAAATAAAGACAACAAGCGTATAAATTGCCATGTCCGCTGCAATGGAGCCTGGTGCTTCCAACTCTTTACTGGCATTGGCGTGTGACAGATCTGTGGCGTCATGGTGATCGTGATCGTCGTGGCCGTCGTGATCGTGGCCGTCGTGATCGTGGCCGTCGTGATCGTCATGTCCTTCTTCGTGGCTTTCATCGCTATCCGCCGGGGCTTTGGTGGTTGCCTCGGCTTTTGCTTCCCCTTCGTCAGCCATAGCTGGCAGAGACGCCGTGCCAAACACAAGCAGCAGAGCAAAACTCCAGCGAATCCAATTTTCTTGCATAATCTTGATCACGTTGTTACCTCGAGTTTCGTGAATCGTGTTCTCGTTTGATTTACGAATTGATTTGTTAAGTGTTTTGTAATGGTTTAGTGGTGATGCATCGATGCACCAATAAACAGTGCACTCAGTAATGTGAAGACGTAAGCCTGTAAAAACGCCACAAACAATTCCAGCATTCCGATACAGGTCGCTCCTATAACGGCTACAGGAGTCACGCCGTAGGCCATCGCTCCACCGCCAACNGCTGCTGTCATGGCCATTCCGATAATGGAAAGTAAAACCATGTGTCCAGCTACCATGTTGGCTAACAAACGAATAGCTAAAACAGCATGCTTTATCATGAGTCCGGCGACTTCGATGACCCAAATCATGGGCTTAATCACGATCGCAATTGCAAAACTAAGATCCATGCTGGGAATCTGATTTAACCAGAACCCAACGGGTCCGTGCATCATCGATCCCGAAATCAGTGTTGTCAAAAAGGTGATGCCAGCCAGACCAAGCGTGACACCGAATACCCCCGTGGGGGATCCTACGAAGGGGATTAATCCGAGTAGGTTGCAGGTTACGATGAAGAAAAAGAGACTCCATAAAACGGGAGTAACTTTATCAGCGAGATGGTAAGTTTCTGGCCCGTCTTCATGATGTCCATCCTGTCCGTGCTCATCATGATCGTCATGCCCATGATGGAAATCGGAATCGCTGCCAATCGAAGGGCGCGCGATTTCGTCGCGTACGAAGAGCAGGAAGGTTTCCAGAAGGTTTGCAAGTTTACCTTTGGCGGGCTTTCCGTTGGCNATGGNTCTGCTGTANCNGTTTAAGACGAATGCNAGAAAACATACGACGAATAATTCAANAATCATGAATTTGGACAGGCANAANCCCGATTCGGCTTCGTGCAGATTNCGAAGCTCNCCACCGAAANNTTGAGGAATAATAATCTTACCGCTCAGGTGATGATTGTACCGTTCAAGTAAGCCTTGCTCCTCCCAGACCCCAGCGACTTCATTGTCAAGCCAGTCCGTGTTGCTAAGAATCTTTTTTTGAACGTTCTTTTGAACNGTCAGCGGAATGGAGTCAATTTCGCCTAATTCATTACCGGTCTCAGCAGCCTCGCCCTCCGCTGCTGCTTTANTGGTTTCGTAATAGAANACATCATAGGGTGCATGGTGATGATTCGGTGCCCAGTCGTGCCATGCGGCCACAGACTCCTCCGTAGACATACCGTCTATTGGGAAATCTGCAGCCAGAGTTTCGGCTTCACGGTGCTGAACAGTGGGGTCGAGTTTTAGCCAAATGGATGGGAATTCAGAAGGCTTTGTAAAGTTGCGTGGGAACGCAAACTTGGGAACCTCGAAGAAGTATGCATCTTTAATATGGAGTACTGGGTTGGCCATTTAGATGTCTGTCTTTGTATTCTGGTTACTGAGTTGTGCCTTTACCATTTGCACAGCCAGTATTGTGTCCACGATTAATGCCAGGAGAAAAAATCCTAACGTGAAATACAGTATGTTTGCATCTCGCAACTGCTCATTCCGCTGATGAATCAAAAATGTTCCACCCATCGGAATAAACATCCGGAATAACATTCCTGCCAAGACACCGTTTATGCCTTGCTCCGAACCTCGAAGAAACATAGGCGGTATCAAGCCCAGAACCGAACCTAACCAACAAAGAGTCGCTGCAATCCCCGCAGCTTTCATNTCGATGTCAGTAAATGCTTGGTTTCCGTACCAGGCCAATGCAGTAAATGCTGTCGCAAGCACGACCGTAATTACCACCAATGGCTTCCAGTGAAACTCAACAGGGGGTAAACCAACTGTCGCTGGCTCCGTCGATTGGTTGGACTTGTCTTCGCTCAATGGTCCGAGCTCCTTCAATTCCCTACATCATCGGAGTTTTCCTGCACGACTGAATTGGCAAGCTTTATAAGCTGCCACAAGCCAAAAGGAGGCCCGATGATCCAGCCGGTTACCATCATATAAGAGGTGTCGTAATGGCTATCGAGGTAACCACCCCCAATACCTGGAAGGATCATCACCATCACACAAGTCAAAACACGCGACACCAAGTCATAAGCTTCCGCCAAAGACGATCGCTTAGGACCTTTCGGATATTCTGGTTTTTCAAAGTGAGGTAATTCGACCATCGACCAACCCTGATGGAAGGTGTAATTACCTNATCATANAGNATCAGGATTTACCGGTTAACCATTGCCAGCCGTTTCACTAATTAGCAGTATCCGGATACTGAACACAAATGTTACAGCTTCGCTGGTTTACCGAATTCAACATCACTTAAAGCCGCTTAATTTATACTGCAAATAGCGTACGGTCAACTCACCAACCCCCTATATGCACATGTTTTTTATAGTTTGTAGCAGAGTTTTTAACGAGGGGCGAGAAATAATTTGTTAATGTCAATTTTCCTCGCTTCCATAACACAGGCTGCAACTGGTCACCGGTTGGGTCGCAAGCTCTTCCAGCGTGCGTTCCGAGTGCCAATAGAACCGGCAAATAGTGGGAATAACACATTGATAAGGTAGTTATTGTTGGGGGGGTGCATGTTGTCAATCTACAGGTCTTTAACTACAGTCAATGGTACTTGTTAGTGGCTAGGGGCCTTTGTTGTTGAAGTCAGGCCTACGNGTTACTATCAANGGTCGGCCTAAACCCGCTGAAAACAGTGGATACAGGTAACGTAACTCTCATGGATGGTTTTACAGTTGCGTTGAAACGACAANGTATACCGCAGAGGAGCAATCGATACAGNGAAGAGGGGTATCGAANATTCTTCAGAGTCGCGGTTCTGTAAGTCTGCGAGTGTTCTNGACACAGTNGTTTGGNTAACACTCCAGTCCCGCCCGCCCGAGCTATTGCAAGGGTGACCCACCAGTGACACAGGACTCTAACCACTTAGAGCCTGCCCGCCCCCGGTGCCAATATAAAAGACCGGAACAGTAAACAACCCAAAAGGAGAATGGCTTTGATTTCCAAAGTTGATTTGAAGTCTCAGACTGTAAAAGAACTTGGTCAGCGTGCTCGCGATCTTGGTATTCCAGGTAGCGGATCTATGCGAAAAGACGAGTTAATCAAAGCTCTGTCCAACAAACTACGTGCGATTAAAGCCGCCAAGACTCGAGCAAAGAAGAAAAAANCAGTTTCCGGATCGACGACGACCAAGCGAAAACGTACAACTCGAGCTCGTAAAAAACAAACTTTACCAGNCGTAAAGTTGAAGACGAATCTCGTNAAGCTCGATATGAGTGANACCGANAAGCAGGAATTGAAAGACCTGTCNCTGGGGAGTAACTTCGGTTCATCCAATGGTCGTTCGGTGCATCGCGACAAAATCACAGTGCTTGTACGTGATTCTTTTTGGTTGCAGGCCTGCTGGGAGATTAAACGTAAAAGTGTTGTTCGTGCTCAGGCAGCCATGATGGAACACTGGCACACAGCTCGCCCAGTGATCCGTGTCTATGAAGTTGAAGATGCTTCTAAAACCACCAATAGTGCTCGAATTGTTCGTGACATNGAAGTTCACGGNGGTGTTACAACCTGGTACATCAACGTCTCCAATCCTCCGGGACAATACCGAGTCGAACTGGGCTACCTTGCCGCGAATGGTGAGTTCCATGCACTCTGCCGAAGTAACATGGTGACCACNCCGGTACCAGGCTCAAGTGAATCTATCGATACTCACTGGGATGATATCGCTGATAACTACGAGCGTGTTTACGTTCAGAGCGGTGGTCAAAAAGATGGTGCTGGCAGTAGTGAACTCAAAGAACTGTTTGAAAGCCGTCTCAATCGTCCGATTGGTGAATCCGTTGTTTCCCGATTTGGATTCAAAGCTCCTGGTACCGANGAAGAGNNATTTCAATTTGATGTGGATGCTGAATTAATTGTGTTTGGTAATNCNGACCCAACATCATCGGTGACGATTAAAGGCGANCCCGTCAAGTTGAGCCGGGACGGTAGCTTTACGGTGCGAATGGATTTACCTGANCGGCGTATGGTACTGCCTTGCGTGTCCACGACTGCTGACGGACGTCAGCAAAGGACAGTGGTTGTTGCAATCGAGCGTAATACCAAAAAGATGGAACCGGTGACGAGAGAAGATACCTTATAAGTCTTTTNGGTCATTTGATGACATATCTTGGACGCTTTCCTGTTAGGCACCAATTGCATACGTGTCTCGAGAGTGCTAGATTGCTATTAGCCTCTTCCATGTTTGTGTGTAGGTGCAGATTTTTTGGGGAGCCGATAAGAGATCCGTAGGGAGCTGATTTTTGGCTGCGGCCACGGGTCATGCCATGTTTCAGTTGCATTGTAACTGATTCTTGTGGATCACTCGTCCCGCTGTCCAGGTTCCCACCTTTTTGGTTACACGGGCTCTCACAAAACTCTCTACCACGGCATTGCGGCGGAGGCTTTTTTATTCGATGTCTGTCGAAGTAACGAATGACGAACAAGACACTCTCGAGATGATCGAGAGTGTTGTTTCGTTCATCTCTCAGTTTGAATCTTGCGTTGTTGCCATGTCCGCAGGTGTTGACAGCGCCGTGGTTGCGAAAGCCGCCTCATTGGCCTTGGGCTCNAATGCCATGGCTGTGACTGCACAAAGCCCCAGCCTTGCGTCCGGTGAGCTTGAACAAGCCCGGGAAATAGCCGAATTGATAGGGATTGAACATCGGGTGTTAAACACCAGTGAGTTTTCAAATCCTAATTACCTTCGTAATCAGGGAGATCGCTGTTATTACTGCAAGTCCGAACTTTATGGGCAAATGCGAGTTTTGGCAGATTCGCTCGACGGCGAGATATTACTTAATGGNACCAATNTGGATGACCTGGGAGACTATCGGCCGGGCCTCGAGGCGGCTCGCGAAAGTAACGTACGTTCACCGCTCGCAGAGTGTNAAATTAATAAAGCCACAGTTAGGGCGATGGCACGACATTGGCANCTCCCGACTTGGGATAAGCCCGCAAGCCCCTGCCTNTCAAGTCGAGTCGCTTATGGAGAAGAAGTTACCGCGGAACGTCTTCAGATGATCGATTTGGCTGAGCAGTATTTGCGTGCACTGGGNATTGANCCGGTGCGGGTNCGTTACCANCGAGGAGATCTGGCGAGAATTGAAGTGCCGCCGCAGTCTATTGANTNNTTTNCNAATCCACAGGCACGTGAANAACTTGAGCAANANTTTCGTGGATTAGGTTTTCAATTCGTGACGATCGATCTGGGGGGGTTTAAGTCAGGNAGCCTCAATCAGTTGCTGCAGATTGACATNACTTAGGAGACTGACAGCGNNGTATNAAGAGTCATCGCTGGAGGNAGGCTCTGCTTCTTCGGGCGTTTGATNCTGGCTTTGCTCCCCAATCAGTCGTTGCATNTCTTCNAAACGCTCAAGGATTTCGTCTTGAATCCCCGTCCTCGCATCTTGAATGCTGGGTAATTCGGAAAACACTTTGGAAAANTCTGAGAGCTGTCTGTAAAGCGCGGAGGTGANTCCGGAAGTGTTTTGTTCTTCGATTAGATTAGCACCACGGCCCTCGGTGGATTGCCGTATTGAGTCGGCCTGAAACTGTTCGACGATGTCGCGTAATTCCGTATCAAGACGTTCCATGATTTCGGCCTGAATGTCTTCATTTAATAGAGGCAGAACTTCGCCTAGTTCAATTAACCGATCAGCCATCTTGGCGATGTTGTTCGTGCGGTTATAAACATTAGCCAGTCCGGCTATTCCATACGCGCGGAAATGGCGTTCTTCCGGGGCCAGATAGTAAAGCTCCATGTAATAGGCTTCCGCAGACTCATAGTTTTCCGTGGCGAGATGTAAGTCCGCGATCTTTTGTTGACTGAGTGTGGCGTAGTGATAATTACGTGAATCATCTTCGACGGGGAAATAATCTTCGACACTAAGGTAGGCTTCTTCGGTGTTAACGACCGAAGCGTAAAGGTACTGAGCTTCAACGTTATCCCGTTTTTCGATTGTTTTGATTTCGACGACATTTTCCGGCATTTCCAGCATGTCTGATGAGTACGGTAGGCTGCCGAAAAGTATTCCTGACAGGAATAGGACGACCGTTGCCGCCAGCCAGAGCCTACCGAAGCGTTGACGAAGAATCTGTTGTCCCTGTGTTTTCATCAAGGTGTCTAACTGCTGCGTAGCATCAACCCGGGCATCCGCCAGTGATACTTCGTCACAGTCGATATGTTCTAAATCGTCTGGCCAGTCATTGTCNGTGATGGTGACTGGAATCGTGCGCAATTNTTTTTGTAGGTCATTTGCTTTTTGAATACGCGCGGCTGGATCCTTAGCGAGCATCTGCATCACTAATGATTCCAGTTCCCCNGGGATACCANTTCTNAGTTCNGTAAGCGGTTGTGGTTCTCGTTTAAGATGTTGTACGGCAATACTTAGGGCTGTTTCCCCGTCGAACGGTGGACGTCCGGTCAGCATGTGGTAACTCGTGACACCGAGCGAGTAAATGTCACTACGTGGATCTACTTTACCACCTTCGGCTTGCTCGGGACTCATATAGAGCGGCGTACCCATGGTGATGCCNATTTGAGTCGTGTCGATATGATGTTCACCACTAGTCACGCGTGCTAAACCGAAATCAGCGACTTTCACTTCGCCGTTGGTCGACAACATGATGTTCTCTGGTTTGATATCCCGATGTGTGATGCCTTGCTCACTGGCACGGTTCAATGCTGCCGCAACTTGTTTCAGGATCACAATCGAAAGNGGAATAGATACCGAACTGTTGCGTCGAATGTACTGAGCCAGGTTCTGACCGGGGACGTATTCCTGAGCAATGTAGTGGATGCCGTCAATTGCACCGACTTCGTAAATCTGGACGATATTGGCGTGCACTAACGAGGCNGCAGCTTGCGCTTCCTTATGGAAGCGACGGACATAAACCGTATCTTTTGCTAGTTCAGGCTTGAGTACTTTAAAAGCGACTCGGCGTTTCAGTGATTGTTGCTCTGCCAGATAGACAATACTCATTCCTCCACGACCGAGACGTCGCAGTATTTGGTAATCTCCCAAACGCTGGCCAACCAAGGTTGGATGCGTNGATGCTGAGCCTGTTGAAGTCGTCAAATCTGTTGCCTGTCGAAGTTTTTCAGGAAATGCAAAAACCTAATAACTCATTATATATGAATTACCGCGTAATTTGCTGGAAAACGGGNCTGCTACAAAGTTTGCAAGAACTGAATCAAATCCTTGGCCTGCTCTGGTGTCAGTGGGGCAATATTCCGACTTCCTGTCTGCGGATGACGGAACTTAAGAAAGACTTCCTCCAGACTNTTTGCCCGATTGTCGTGAAAGAATTGATTTCGCTGGCTGACACCTANTAAAGAAGGGGGATTAAATTCCTTCAGTCCGTATTCATCGTGGATACCCACATCGAATTTTCCAGCCGTTGTGTAGTTGGGAGGAGAGTGGCATTGTTGGCAGTTTCGTTGTCCAAAAAGTGTTTTGCCACGCTGGACACTTTCGGTGGATTCGAATTTTCTGGCGATCGAAAGAGCTGGAGCAGATCTCAAAGTTTGAAGATAGGCTACCAGTGCGTCCTCGGTATCAGTATTTGCGAGTTTACTGCCGCCTCCCTGCATCGTGACATGAATTGATTTGTTNATTTGGCTTTTTAAGTCGGTGCGATTGCCGATCCAGGCCCACGGACCGGATTGCCCAGTACCGAGTAAGCTTAGTACCCGCTTAGGAGAATCAATTTGAAAGTCACTCATGTTCTCGTTGAGAAGTCCGTTGGTATGTCCGTCGGGATGGCAACTATGGCAACTGTACCAGCCGTCTAGTGATAGACGNGAATTAAAGAAAAGAGCGTGNCCTTCATCTGCTTGAGACCATGGCTTCATTTTTCCTAACGAGAGTGTATCGACGATACGGTTTTTCCCGCGGTCAAAGACCGAGATAGAATCGTCGAAGTAGTTGGCAATGTAAATCGTTTTTTCGTCTTGCGAAGCAGCCAACGCTACCGGACGGCGTCCTGTTGTGTGGCGTTCTAGTGNATTGAACAGATCCTCCTCGTGTCCGAGTTGACTGGTGCCAGAGAAACAGACGAAGATCTCTTTGTCACTGGTGATCAGGATTTCTCCGGGGTCGCCAGCCGCATTCCCCGGTTCGCCCAGGGGGTACTGTAACCAGTGAGAAATACGTACAACTTCATTTGGATCTTGTGCCTCATCGATAGCCAGGAGGTCCTCCAGAGGGATAGCTCGGACCAGATTTTCGAGCACGGTTCCCCAAAAGACTCGCTGCCTTTCCGTGGCAGCCAAGTTGTTAAGCAATTGATGAGTCAGCATTAAATGTTTTCCATCGGGACTCAGTTCCATCCCTCGAATATTATGGATTCCAAGGTGATAGAGTCTTGCCAGTTGTCGGCNTTTCAAATTAATTACCGCGAGATACCCTCCGTGATGATCAGCCACGATAAGATATTTGCCCTGGGGAGTAACCCACTGAATTCCAGGGTTAAATGGCAGATCAATGGTGGTGGATAGGTGCGGTTGCGCGACTTGGTTTGTCACGTCTAATTCAAATAGTTGCACTTGCCGAGCCCATAGACAACTGACGCTTGCTAATTGATCATCCTCGCTAATAACGACATGAATGGGTGTGTGAGCCGTATCGACAGACGTCGAGTTCACGACACGCCCTTGCACGATCTTGCAGGGGATAAGCTTGTGATTTTGTTCATCGACTAGCAGTAGAATGTTGCGANGCTTCATGACAGCAAGGCTACGCAGGTGACCACCGATCCTAGTTTCAGATAGAAACGTGTGTTGCGTGGTGTCGATGACCGAAACAGAACCTTCTAAATGATTGGCAGCAATGATCCATTGNCCGCTGCGCGCCAAATCGATAGGCCGACGTAGTGTGAGACGCTCTGGAGAAACGAGAGTTNCAGCAGCCAGCCCCTCAGATTTCGAAGTGAGTATCAGAGCAGCAACGGTCATGATGAACTTCAAAACCTGTGACATTTAATCCTCGGTATTCATTTCATCCAGCATGGTTTGAACCGCATTTTCCAACTGGTGAGTAATCTCTGTGGCAATCCCTCGTTTGCGTTCAGAGGGGATGACAATTGGTTCCCCAAAACGGATTTGCACAGAACGCTCACCACGGGGAAGCGCGCTTTCGATTCCCAAAAGATCTTCTTCCATTTTGTCCAGCGTTTCTGCGACTCGTTCAACCGAGGGGTTTTCAGCCACGTAGTTACCGGGGTAACTGAAAAGTTGCACAACTAACATATATTCGGCAAGATTTCGGCGAATCTCCTCGTCTAATTCTGGATTATCGATTCCTGCTTCGTCCATCATGCCGATCGTGCGGCGGCGGAGTTCTTTGACTCGTTCTGGGATCGTATTGCCAATCTTGGCAACTTCGTATTTTTCTTCGTGCTTGCGAAGTATGGTGTCAGCAAGAAATTGAGTGCGTTCACTCAAAGTGCCTTCTGTTACCTTTCCTAGATACTCGAGTTCTTTTAGTGCCATGACGGCCCCACCTAATCGATAGATGCGTTCGCTAAGTGAAAGTTCGTTTTTAGAGTACCAGTGAATCGAATGTTCAAGTCGAGTCATGAGTTCCAGCAGTTCGGGAGTCGGATCTTTCGTATAGCGATACTTCATAGCACACGGAATAGCCACAATCGGACGTTCGCTTTTCCGAGCAGCAAAGACACTCAGTGCGGCCGCCCCTTCACGGAAGGGGGTGACGATATCGTTGCAATGATAAACTTCACCTTCAGGGAAGATGACGAGAGGGTGTTTTTTGTTTTTGAGAATATCCTGAGCAATCTCCATGGCCTTGCGATCTGTACTTTCGCGATCGACACTAAAGACACCATGCTTTTGAAGTATCCATTGACCGATTTTTCCCTGCACGTGGAAGATGTTCCAGGTGGCCATGAAATAAAAGGGTAATTGGGTTGTGTACGATACTTCATTCATTGCGTAAGGATCGGCATGCGTTGAATGATTGGGGGTAATCAAAACCCCCTGATTCTTAGCAACAGCTTGCTTGATGACTTCTGCATTTTCAATTTTAACATCGACAAGTTGGCATGTATTTCGAGCCTTCGAGCGACTAAGGCCTTTGAGAAGCTTGACAACCGCGGGTGAAAGTTTGGGATCCCAGCGTCTGGGAGGAGCTGTCATTTGGTATGGGTTCATGTGAGTACTCTTTGGCTAATCGATTTTTCCCCGGGCCGATTACCGGTTCATTATAAGGGAAAAGAACTCAGGTACCCAATCGCGTTTTGAGCCAAGGCGTTCTTTGGTGAATGAGAAACGCAGCTCCCATCTTTCAAGCAACCATGCGTTTATAGTAACAATACTTGAGCGGGCAGATGATCAGGATACTGATGAAGTCTGTCAGAACCCAAAAGATCGGCATTCCGCATTGATAGGCTAGAAAAGTTCCGATAGTGCCGATGGAAAATAATCCTGCGATATGAAACAGGATTAGCTTTTGATACTTGATGACGTCAGTTGCCAGAATTAACGCAAAGGCTCCGTATAGCCCGCAAAGAGCAGAGGTACTTCGAGCTAGATAAACTGCAATTGGTTTGTCGATAGGAAAAACTCCCAAGTCCAATTGGCGATGGCACCAATCCATCCATGCAACTGGCATCACAAACGGGAGAAAGGCGACGACGCAGATGCAGCCGAATAACCTCATTAGTAGTTGCAGTCGTTTGACTGCCGGTTCCGTATTATTTTGTACTGAGTCAGACATGTCTGGTTGCATAAAACAATAGATGGTGTGATTGGTTTTTTTATATATTAATGATGAAGCCAATGGTTATGAATCGGAGACGTTGAGCAGCGATTGTGTTAGATACAACCCTGGTCGCTAACTCTATTCGCTGAGCGACAGAGAGTGGGGGTCTTTTTCTGCGATCTCCTGCGATGTGGCAGATACTGTGTTGATTCAAATTGTCAAAGGCTTCAAGAAGATGTGGATGGCTTTGTTGTTAGCTGTGATGGATGTTTGTAATATCGTTATCTTAGCATTGAATTNAACTTCCGATCCCACAGGTGNAGGGATGANTGNTTTCGCNTAATCTAACCCCCCAGGAGTGGAATNGGGATCAACAAAGCATGCTGTTCAAAGAGGCTCCAATCCCCATACCAGGAAGTGTAACGGGACAGAAAAACAACGCCGGCATAAATAAAAACGACGGGAATAATCGCTAACCGGGAGAGCCAGATAGAAATCGTGTTTCGATAGAGCTTTCTTCTGTTAGCCCGTCCATATGCCCAGCCCATTAGCATGCGAGAAGGCCACGCAAAGATGACAAAAATGACCGTCGGTAGCAGAAAGACTTCACGCGGTGTTAGTTGGATCTTCGCCAGGTAGACCGGCAGGGCAAATGCCCAGACAGAAAGCATGGAGATCCATAGGGCAATAGGAGCACGCTTAAAGATTGCTCGTGCAGATTTNATATCCCNGAAAGTATTGAAGTCGTTCTCGACCGCGAAACGGGTCTGTAGGATTGGTAAGTAGATTAAAACAATTGCTAGCATTGGAAAGCCGAGTAAGGTTGANATACCTCGAAGGCCTGCTGGAAATAGAGTTCCACCGATGCAAAGCAGGATCGGCAGAAGTAACCATATCGCAGCACCGAGAAATCCTCGGAAGCCAAGTGTAAATAGTGCTTTCAGTTGAAGGGAGTCGATAAATTCCCAAAATCCTTGGACTGCCTGNAGGTACGTATCTCGCTTCAGNACGGTTCGGAAGAATCGCATCGGGGCCGGCCAGAGAAAATGTCTCAGTTTGCCACCTCGAATCCATGCCCAGAGAGTATAGGAAATCGTGATTAGAATCACGATGGTGAGATTAATGCCAAAGGGCTGAAGTTGCTCAGCGTCGGCCAATACAATTTGAGCGTCGTGGAATATTCCTGACACTTGGAAGGCTGGCATCCAGACTAAAGTCGTTCCTAACAGTAAGCCACCAATCCGAGCTGCTTTGCGAATTCCGACAAAGCCGGCTCGGACTTTGCCTTGTCGAACGATGTTGGCCGAGATCTCCAATAGATAGCCGAGTGTAATAAACTGTAGAAGCGGAATAGCGGCACAAAGAGTCAGTAGGCAGATCATTGACGCAACACCAAAAAACCATTCGATGATGCGAGCTATTTTTTGAAAGGGCCAGCCTATCAACCTCAGAATGCCAAACGAGTCTGGCGTTTTGCTGAACTCAGATAGTTCATGGACCTCCCCGCCGCCGAGTTGATCAGCCTCGGATTTCGCAGCGCTCGAACTGACAGGTTCTGCTTGCAGGGCAGGCTGACTGGGATTCGATACTACAGTTGTTTCATTCGGTCGAGGTTGACCATTCTTCATGCTGGTATAATTCCAAGACGAGACGACTTATTTTTGTCTTGCTGATTGCTAATAATATATACAAAGCGTCGTCGCGATACTTCCTAATAAACCCAAGAAACGAATTCAGTTGTTTTCATGATAGATGAGCAGCCCAATAAATTGAAACCAACAACACAGGCAGTACTGTTTGTACTTGTATGTGTGGCCGGAATTGGTGGGTTGATGGGGAGTGCTTTTAGTACAAGAGGTTTGGAACGTCGGGTTGCCCAAATTGGTGATCACCACCAACAGGCTTCGGGATTATTAGAAGTCGTTGCTGAAGTAAATCAGAAGTTTCAACAGCGGTGGAAAGAAAGAGGGCTGCAGTTTGCTCCCGCCGCCGACACACTGACAGTGATGCGAAGAGCCTCGTTGGCACTCCATGGGACAATTCCTTCGCTGGAAGAAGTTAAAGCCTTTGCTCTCGAGTCGGGCTATGAAATGACCGATGACAAGGTGATTGATCGTTACGTCAACTATCTCCTTCAGGACCGACGATATTCGGATTATCTTAGTGAACGATTTGCGCGTATTTTTGTCGGTGTCGATGCGGGGCCATTTCTGATTTACAGACGTGGTCGATTCCGACTATGGCTGAGCGATCAGTTAATGGACAATAAGCCCTATGATGAGTTAGTGCATTCGTTGATTGATAGCAAAGGCGTTTGGACGAGTGATCCGGAAGTAAATTTCGTCACAGCGACGATTACGGAGGGAGAGGGTGGTCGTCCGGATGTCATGAAGCTGGCTGGTCGGACAACCCGCGCATTCCTGGGAATGCGGATTGATTGCCTGCAGTGTCACGATGATCGGCTCGGGACGATTGCATTGAATCTAAACGATCCAGCGGAAGGTAGTTTGCAATCTGACTTTCATCAGTTTGCCGCGTTTTATTCTCAGGTAAAGACCGGCGTCTATGGAGTGGAGGATGACTCGGAACATTATGCCTATAAATACCTGGGTGATGAAGAAGAAGTAATCGTGCCTCCGGTGTTTCCGTTTTTTCAAGAGCTGTCAGAGTCCAAGGGGACGAGACGGGGGCAGTTGGCTGACTGGGTAACGCATCTGGATAATAGGGCATTNGCCAGAACAGCNGTCAATCGAATATGGGCNATTGTATTTGGCCGTCCTTTGGTNGTTCCGGTCGACNATATACCATTAGCCGGTCCTTTCCCNNTCGGCCTCGAGCTACTGACCGATGAATTTGTTGAGAGTGGTTTTGACTTGAAACATTTGATTCGGGTNATCACTCGTTTACATGTTTTTAGGTTGAATAGTAGGGCAGACTTTGAAGTGACAGAAGCTCATGAATCGGCATGGTCTGTGTTTCCTTTGGTGAGACTGCGCCCTGAACAGGTCGCTGGTGCGTTGAATCAGACGGCCAGTCTTAAAACAATTAACGCGGATGTCAGCTATTTAGTACGGCTCCAACAGCAAAGCGAAATAGATGATTTTGTGAAACGGTACGGCGATACAGGTGAAGATGAATTTGGAGACCGGAGCGGGACCGTGACGCAACGTCTGTTATTGATGAATGGGACTCTTTCGCAAAGCCGGATAGCCAATGGTAATGGTAGTAATGCTTCCGCCAGAATAGACCTGCTCACGGAAGATGATGAAGATGCGATTCGTATTGCTTATTTAACCGTGTTAACACGGAACCCCAGTCAGGCTGAGTTGTTATACTTTCTTAAGAAATTCAGGCAGCAGCCGGACAGCCAGCGGGGCAGGGTTATTGAAGACTTGTTTTGGACACTAACCAACAGCACGGAATTTTCCTGGGCTCACTGATAGTTTCCTGGAGGAGATCGATACAATGGCATGTCAAAAAAACGTACACTGGAATCGGCGCACGCTATTGCAGACAGCAGGTATTTCCTGGTTGACTTCTCTGGCAAGCGGCTTGACACGTGCTCAGGAATCGGCGAAAGATCCCAGAAGGCCGGCTAAAAATGTGATTGTTCTTTGGATGGACGGTGGTCCTAGCCAAAGAGATACGTTCGATCCTGCCGCCGCAGTTAAGCAGGAATTCTCAGGAGGCGTCAAGTCAATTAAGACTTCGGCATCAGGGATTGAAATAGCCTCGTCCCTTCCCTTGGTTGCTGAGCAGATGGAGCATTTGAGCGTCATTCGTAGCGTCGTCAGTAAAGAGGGCGATCATGCGCGTGGTGTCTATAACATCAAGACTGGGTTTCGGCCTGACCCGACGCTGGTTCATCCTTCGATTGGAGCAGTAGTTTGCCATCAACTGTTAAGTGAGAGCGATATACCTCGCCATGTATCNATTTTATCCGCNAATCGTCCCGGNCGCGNAGGGTATCTTGGCGATGGTTTTGATGCATTCCAGATTGGGGACCCGTTGCGTCCGGTNCCGGATATTCGGTCACGAGTGAATCAGACACGACAGGACAGTCGTAGTGCTGATTTGTTTAATGTCGTTGAATCCGAGTTTTCCCGCGGTCGATTGCGTGAGTTGGATGAATCGAAAACGCTTCATCAGTTGTCGATTCGTCGTGCCATGAGGATGATGACCTCCGAGCAATTAAAAGCGTTTTCNGTCAAAGATGCACCTGAGTCAGTATTAGCTCGTTACGGGGATGATTCGTTCGGTCGCGGGTGTTATGTCGCAACACAATTGATTAAGTCGGGTGTGCGATGTGTGGAGGTAACGTTGGGAGGCTGGGATACCCANGTTAANAATACTGCAGCTCAACAAAATCGTATTCGTCTGCTCGATCCGGCAATGGCAGCGATGGTTGCTGANCTCAAAGCGGATGACTTGCTGAAGGATACGGTCGTTATCTGGGCAGGTGAGTTTGGGAGAACACCTCAGCTCAATGCTGNTGGTGGGCGAGATCATTGGCCTCATGGTTTCTCGGTTGTCGTTGGCGGTGGTGGGATTCGGGGAGGCCAGATTGTTGGTGAAACGAACCTCATGCCGGACGTCANAGCAGAGAATAATTCGTCTCATGTGGTGAATCCGGTATCGATTGCTGATGTGCATGCAACTGTCCTCAAGGCATTGTCGATTGATTACACTCAGGAGTTGGAAACGCCGATTGGGAGGCCTATGGCAATTTCGGAAGGTACTCCGATTGCTCAGCTTATTGGCTAGGCTTCCAGCAACCAGTTGCTTCGGGTGTCTGATATACTAGGTTTCCCGTGAAAGAAAACTGATGGATGTCTGATAGAGGGGCGAAAGTATGTTCAAGAGAACGAGAGTGATCTGTTGCGTATTAAGTATNTGTTTGATCAGTGTTCCCGTAGAAGCTGGGAAGATCAAATCTATGTTAAAAGGTCGTCACCGTACGGGGCAGCCAGGNCAGGGTTATGATGACACGATGAATGTACCCGGACAGCCATGGGGTGTGCATGACAAAGAACGACCTGAACCATGGATTATTACTCCGCCCACGGCAAGTACTCAGGAAAAATNNGGNACCGCTCCTTCTGACGCTGTGGTTTTGTTTGACGGCACCGATCTTTCTCATTGGCAAGGTGGTNGTAAGGACGCTAAATGGATCNTCAAGGACGGTTATATGGAAGTCAATGGCACCGGCTCCATTCGGACACGTGAGTCGTTCGGAAGTTGCCAATTGCATGTTGAATTTGCAACACCAGNCGAAGTGAAGGGGGATAGTCAGGGCCGTGGTAACAGTGGGGTGATGATCATGGGGCTCTACGAGATTCAGGTCTTAGACTCATTTGAAAATCGTAGCTATTCGGATGGTCAGGCAGGAGCGATTTACGGACAGTANCCTCCACTGGTAAATGCCTCTCGCGAGCCCGGAAAGTGGCAGGTATTTGATATTGTCTTTGAAGCTCCGGAATTTGATGAANAGGGCAAATTAGTCAAGCCTGCTCATATCACGGTATTTCATAATGGAGTGGTAGTGCACAATCGTGCCACAAGCCTTGGNCAGGTTGCTCATCAGGATCCNCCTCAGTGGAAAGCCCATGCTGCGAAGCTGCCGCTCACNCTNCAGGACCATGGAAATCCNGTTCGTTTTAGAAATGTNTGGATCCGTCCCCTGACAGGATATGATTCAGATCAGTAGTGTGCTTTGATGATCACAACAAACCTTCGCTTGCNGANGTAAGNGAAGGTTTTTTAATGATCCCANGTGCGAAATCTGNGGTGNTATNAATCCAACGGAAGCTCCGAANNCAATCTTTATTTGATGTTGGAGCTGAATTTCGTACGATGATGATAGTGTGGAAGTAACGTTTTAAGTTGACACGCCTTAAAGGTAATTTAGAAGATGATTACGTTTCGTTGTTTGATGTGTTCCAGTACCATTTCTGCTTCGGAAGGAGAGCAGGGGACGTCTNTCGACTGCCCGGAGTGTGGGGCTTCACTCACTGTCCCGGATCAATCTGTAGAAGCTCCGGCTCCGATTATTAGCNGAGCCGACTCCAAGGTCGAATCAAGTGATGAGAAAGAGAGCTCAGCTGACGACGCTGCCGCAAAGTCGATTTTTCGAGCCAAACGTAAAGCTCAGCAGGAGGCAGAGTCTGANGGGAAAGAATTTGACAGTTCNAAGTTTGATAAGGATACATCCTCAAGGAATACGCTCTACGGTGTATTCGCCGTCTTGGTTATTTCNATAGGGGGGTACGCTTACTATCTAGCTCGGCCCGTGCAGCGTCTNGTNCTCACAGATGAAATGGCGACTGCGTTATTNCAGGGCGTAAACACTCGTGATGACTCAAGTGTGACCTCGTTNTTAGGTAATTACATGGATGCCCAATGCACCTGTACNGAGACAATGGGCAAGATTCTGGCATATGTCAACTCGCAAGAAAAACTGGAGGAAGTCTTGGNCGANCTCAAACGGCTTTCNCAAATTGCGATTACCCAAAACCCGTTAGTNAATGCAGTNGATCGGAATCGCCCGGACATGCAACTCATGGCGGTCATGGAAGAGTATAAAGGCCGTCAGGCAGGAGCGCATGTTAAGCTCGAAGAGGAAGTCAAACGGATTCAGAAAATTGATCCGGAGATGGCTGCAAAACTTAGAGACGATGTGGCGGCAATCGGACTACTCGATATGTTTCAAAATTAGCTTTTGATTCATCGACGTTGCTGNGATGGACAATGACGCTTCGCATAACCAAACCAAATAGCAGCTTGGTTGGTANCATTCTTCAGGTGTAATCCAGNATGGTCCAGCTGGACTAAAAATGACGAGAAAGCTNANGTTGAGGAGTTTNCCATTTCAANGGAGATGTGGANGGNCATAGGAGAGACCANAAACTTTGNCAAGAGCGGGNGCCTTTAGACTCGGGCGGGATTTCTCAAACAACGGACTTGTAGTACGATAAATGACCTACAAATATCCACTTTTTAGCTATAGATAAAGTACTTGAACATGGAAGCAGGAATAGTCGGTTTACCGAACGTAGGAAAAAGCACCTTGTTTAATGCGCTGACTAGTTCTCAAGGAGCTGAAAGTGCGAACTATCCGTTCTGCACAATCGAGCCGAACGAAGGGATTGTGCCGGTTCCCGATCCCCGTCTGGATGTGATCAGTAGCCACATCACAACGCAGAAAGTCATTCCGGCTATCCTTAAACTTGTGGACATCGCAGGCATTGTCAAAGGGGCCAGCGAAGGCGAGGGTTTGGGTAATAAATTCCTCAGTCATATTCGTGAAGTGGATGCCATTATGCAGGTTGTACGTTGNTTCGAAGACGATGACGTGATCCATGTATCAGGAAAGATCGATCCACTTGAGGACATTGAAATCATCGAAGCTGAGCTGATGTTGGCCGACATCCAAACTTTGGAAAATGCTTTAAATAAAGCCGAGCGTACTGCTCGCAGTGGCGATCAGGAAGCCAAGGCCACCGCCGAAATTGTTACNAAGTGTTTGGGCCAATTGGCTAAGGACAAGCCATTACGCAGTCTTGGGCTTAATGATGCTGAATTGAAGTATGTCCATAGTTATGGTTTGCTCACGCTCAAACCAGTGCTTTACGTCGCCAATGTATCGGAAGATGATCTCAATGGTGAAAGTGAATTGGTACAGCGNGTGCGTCATTATGCGGCCGAGGTGAATGCTGGCGTGGTTCACGTATGTGCCCGATTGGAAGCAGAGATTGCTGAACTCGATGAAGAAGATCGTGAGGAGATGTTGGAATCTGTAGGTTTGGCTGAACCTTCACTGGCCGCNTTGGCTCGTGAAGCTTATACGACGCTGGGATTGCANAGTTACTTTACGGCAGGTGAGAAAGAAGTTCGGGCCTGGACGGTACCGAACGGTGCCACAGCACCTCAGGCTGCCGGGGTAATCCATACCGACTTTGAGCGNGGCTTTATCCGTGTCGAAGTGTTTTCACTCGAAGACCTGCAGGAACTAGGCAGCGAGAAAGAGATCCGCAATGCCGGACGATTACGGCTCGAAGGGAAANGCTANGAAATGCAGGATGGCGACATCTGTCATTTTCTGTTTAANGTTTAGTCTTGAGAGCAGTTGCTACCACAAAGAGGCTTATTTTNTCCAGACGTATCCAAGAAATTCTTTCTGCTTGTAACCGGCCGGGACTGTCGCTCCTTTTAATCTGACAAGAGTCTTGCCNCTCTCATTAGACCATTNGTAAAGGGCGATGCGATTCGGCCCGGTTTCCGTGGCGATCCATANTTTTTCGCTTTTCAAAGAGATCTCTCGCGTCCCTTCCGCTTCGTCTTCCAAGGCATAGAACTCAGGCGTACCAACGTAACCGTCCGCTAACTGCCCGATGGTCCAGCGGTGTGTGCCCTGATTTAGATGCTTCGCAAGCGTTACNGGTAAAGGAAGGTTGAGCTGTGGATTCCGAACATCGACTTTATACATAATCTGGTTGTAATTGTATCCCGGGGTCGGATTCTCATTACCCGAGAACATGTTGGTATAGGTCCCTTCAAAGTAAATCGTGCGCCCGCCATCGATGTTGAATAGAGGGTGTTGTTTCGGATTGTAAAAACTGTAGTTGTTGTGGGATATGATTTTNCGAGTGTATTTCCAGGGGCCAANNGGCTCCGGNGCTTCGGCATACCAGACTTCACCGAGTAGACTGGAGCCCCCTATTTGGCTAATGATCATTACATAGCGACGTTTTAGTTCGTTGTAGTACACACTGCCGTGTTGAGTACGGATGACTTTCCCTGAGTCGAGATCGAGGAGACTATGACTNGCTTCCGTTGCCGTAATTTCCTTGCGGGCAATCAGTTCGGAGGCGATGCTGTCGTTCATGACAACGGCATTGGTTGTCCAGCGATATGCTAGTTCTCCATTTGTATGACGCTNAACCTGATAATGATTACCGGTTGAATTTGTAAGGGGCGTGTAGGCCTGATACTCACGGGCCGTTAGGATGGAATCCGCTTTGGCAGGAACTCGAACAAACGGCATTCCTCCGGCAAAGTAAAAGTAGTCCTTTTTATCTTCAGGATTTTGGTATCGCAGTACATGCCCTTTGGGAAGGACTTTTTGTGAAGCGGGAAACTGCATGCGTTTAGCCCAAATTTGTTCCTTGAAGTTGAATTCGGCGATTCCACNCTGGTAGATATTCAGCGGCGCTTTGACCTTCATGTAAACTGCAAAAAGCCGAATCGTACCATCCTCTTCATAGGTTTTCATGAGACAATCCAGCCAGGTAAGTCCCTCNCCAGCTAAACGAGCAGTTTCTTTGGTAAAGCCGTCANCCCGNNTGAAATATTCGAATTCGACACCTTGGTCNGGATCGAGACCCCCGGCATTAATTAGTCCTGAACGAGCGCCGGTCACATGGAAATTTCCGAGAGGATATCTGACACGATTAGTATCTCCCCAAAACCAGTAAATGTGGTTGCCGATCGCTTCGCANAGAACGCTGTCGCTCCCTAAGACATTACCAGGNACATTGTCTTTTATGGGGAAGGGGATACCAACGCGTTTGCTATCGCGATAGATGCCCTGTCCCGTCACTCGGTACANTCGTTCGGCGATATTGACNCGATTGATTTTAAGGGTNACGGTTGAGCCTGGTTTTGTTNCGATTTTCGCNCCNCGATATCCGAACCCATCTTGGGGATATTGATAGCCGTGGCTCTCAANATGGAAGAAAACTTCTTTATTCATCAAACCAGGTTCATTGAATGCGACGACTCCATTGCTGTCAGTGATATAAACTCGCTCGTTGACTGTCTTCAGGGATACTAGAGGGACACCTCGTCGGGTCTCCGCATCAANAACTNGAATGGTCGTGTAGCTGTTATTTTGGGCGGACGCGTGGCTAACTTGTAGCAATACNAGGATGACGTAGANTTTTTTAAGGGGAGATTCCATAAATCTGTNTANTNCCGCGTTATCAGAGTGCTTCAGGATTTGGGCTGGATGTTGATTTTATTCTACTGCGCACCTTATATTCGACAGACTAGAATTAGTTTTTTACAGAAACACTTCTTTTGGCCTATTGTCTTGATGAAATATGCTCCTGCTGTCGTCCTACTCGTCATGCTTTGGGGAGGCATTGGTTGGATTTTCGTAACCAACCATCCACCGGATGCATTGGGCTATCCGCACGTGAGACAGGAGTTGGCTCAGCCCGACGGAGCCTCCCAAACGATGATGTTTCAGGGAGGCGTGGGAAGAGATCGACATATCGAAGTTGCTGGTGCCGGTCTGTTCTTTGGCATCACGACGTTACTGGGCTTTACCGTGCTGATCGGATGGGGATGTCGTTCGAGACATAGCAATCAGGAGCTGGCAGCATTCTTTTGGAATTTGATGGTCATGGTAGGCCTCATTTTCATCGGTGTGTTTCTCATGATGGTGATTGCCTATCAGTCTTCCTGGGACAACCCGTACGATCCTCACTATCTTGGACCATTCCCGGTCGGGACGACGCTCATGTTTCTAGGGGTCTGCGGAATTCCAGCCGGCTTTATTGTGTTGTATGTATTGTTTTATAGTGAATTCATTCTCCCCAAAAAGTCATTGGCTCGATTTCATGAATTAGTTGCAGCTCGTGCCCTCTCTAATCCTCCGGATGAGGACGTCTCGTGATGGATGCCTATCGTTCTTACATTGTGTTCGGTTGTATTCTGGCTTACATGGTGATGTGTATTTTCGTTGGCTTGTGGGCGATGCGACGGACAAAGAACACGAGTGATTTTTTTATGGCAGGTCGTCATCTGGGCGTCTTCGTGACAAGTGCTGCAGTCTTCGCCAGTACCATGAGTGGGTTTGGTTTTGTCGGCGGGCCGGGGATTGCTTATAAGTCAGGTACCAGTTCGTTTTGGATGATGATTAGCATTTCCGTTGGCATGTGCATCATGTTTTTCCTTCTCGGGAAACGTCTGCGTTTGCTGGCCGGACTGACCAATTCACTTTCCGTACCGGAAATTGTTGCTTCCAGATATAAATCAAACCGGACGGGGGGGTTGATGGCGATTGCCTTGTTGCCCGGCGTCTTCATTTATCTCGCGGTTCAGATCAAAGCTATGGCTGTAGTGCTTTTTGATTTGCTGCAGGATCTGGATTGGACTAGTAGTATTTCACTCGAATGGTGCTTCGTGATTTGCTGTAGCGTTTTAGTTTTCTACTGTGTAACCGGCGGCATGGTAGCCTCGGTTTACACGGATTTTATTCAGGGCATCATTATGATTGGTGCAGCCTTGTTGGTCTTCTATGCGGCTATGACCACACTGGATGGCGGTTTTACAGAAATGGCTCGGGTTATTACGGAGGACGATCCGGAAAGTATGCAACCCTGGGGCACGATGGGGATGATCTCGTGTCTGTCGATTTATTTCATCATGGCATTCGGTGTATGTGGTCAGCCTCATGTTATCAGCAAGTTGATGATGACCAGGAAACCTGAAGATAGTCGACACTTACTACCTCTGTCTCTCGCCGGCTTTCTCCTTTCGGCCATCCTTTGGGTCTCAATAGGTATTACCATGCGTGCGGTTGTAGTGGGGGACTTTCATCTGCCACTGGAAGATGCAGATCAGGCCAGTTCAGCATTTTTGACGCAGTATGCCCATCCCCTGCTGGCAGGTGTTGTCTTTGCAGGTCTATTCGCAGCCATCATGTCGACTGCCGATAGTTTTCTCAATATCGGAGCGGCAGCGATCGTACATGATTTACCGAAACTGCTATTTCAATACGAACTCAAGAACGAATTGACCTGGGCCCGTGTGATGACCGTAATTATTGCTGTCGGAGCTGCTTTAATCGCTTATTTTGCTGAGGATACTGTTGCCATGCTCGGTGTAATGGGGTGGAGTGCATTTGCGATTGCCTTTGTGCCCACCGTCGCATTGGGGTTGAACTGGCGGCGAGCAAATCGCCTCGGAGCTGAAATGTCTGTTCTATCGGGCTTTGTTGTGTACGGCCTGATCTTCTTTAACGAAACAACGTTACCGTTTAATTTCCATCCCGGCGCATTTTCGCTCTTGGTGACGGTGACCGTCTTTTTCCTGATTTCACTGGCTACACCTCCGGACGAAATTGATCCGGATATTGAAGAACTCTTAGAATTGTAAGAGTCAGTTCAGGTAATGATGTCATGCAGAACATTGCCGTGGACGTCTGTGAGCCTCATATCACGTCCGCCGAACCGGTAAGTCAAATCCATGTGATTGATCCCCATCAGGTGTAGAGCCGTTGCCCACATGTCCCAGACAGTAGTTTTATTTTCGACTACGTGATAACCATAC